>JBDTPR010000108.1:0-13260 GCA_039932635.1 Candidatus Solibacter sp. | reverse complement strand
ACCGCTGCAATCGGCAGCTTTCCTGCCGGACGGAAAACACCTGCTCGCGGGCGGCTGGCTGGGCCATCTGCTGGTGTGGGACATTCAAACGCAACCGCCGCTTCGGGTGCAACTGGAGCGCGAGCACCGACGTGAACTGGATTCAGATCACCAACGGCTCGAGCGGTACGGGCAATGGCGGCATCTCGTTCAGATTGCCGGCGAACACCACCGCGGAACGCACCGGTCATATCCGCGTTGGCGCGCTGACATACACGGTCACCCAACTGGCGCCCGGTGCGGCCGCGCCCGTGCTGCAAGGCGTGGCCAGTGCCGCCAATTACAATTCCGACGCCGTCTCTCCTGGCGAAATCGTGGCGCTCTTCGGCTCCAACATAGGGCCTGCCTCGATCGTCACCCTACAGTTGGAAAGCGGTACGGTAACGAATTTGCTCGCCGGCACCCAGGTGCTTTTCGACGGCACGCCGGCGCCTATGGTCTATACATCGAAGGGACAGGTCAGCGCGGTCGTGCCGTACTCCGTCGCGGGGAAGACGCGTACCTCGGTGCAAGTGAAGTATCTGGATGGCGCCTCCAACTCCATCAGCCTGGAAGTTCGTCCGTCGCATCCCGGAATCTTCACACTCGACTCCAGCGGAGTCGGCCCCGGCGCCATATTGAATCAGGACACATCGGTAAACACCAGCGGCAATCGCGCGGAGGCGCTCTCCGTCATCGCCATCTACTGCACCGGCGGCGGAGTCACCAATCCCGCGAGCACCGACGGCGAGGTGATCGCAGGTGCGCTTCGCAGGCTCACACAAACTGCCACCGTGACCATCGCGGGCGTGAATGCCCCGGTCAAATTCGCCGGAGCCGTGCCCAGTTCCATTGCCGGCCTGATCCAGATCAACGCCGAAATCCCCACTGGCCTGGTCCCCACCACGGGAGCCCCTGTCATCGTCAAAATCGGCGACTGGAGCAGCACCCCCAACGTCACCGTGTCGATTAAGTAGGCGGACGCGGCCCGGCAAACCGGCTATTAGTGTGTGCTGGCACACCCTACTCCTCGCCCCTCGAATTCGTCACTCATTCTTGACAGAAGGGGACTAGAATTAAGGAAGTTTCATATAAAAGGAGTGTGCGGAATGAGGTCCCGAATTCTGTTTATCTCCGGACGCCCGGACGACGCCCGGTGCCTCTCCGAAATGCTCCACGCGCTACCACTGAACGTGGAGTACGTGGGCTCCATCAAACAAGCCTCAACCCGCTTGCGCCAGGAAGAGTACGACGTCATCCTGACCGAAGCTTCGCTCCCGGATGGGGGTTGGATTGATGTGCTGCATCTGGTTCGCGAATGCCGGCACGAACTGGAGGTCATCGTTACCGACCCGCAGGCCGACGCGCGCTTCTGGGCCGAAGCTCTGAACCTGGGCGCATACGATCTGCTGGCGCAGCCTTTCTACGAACCCGAGGTCCGCCGCATTCTATTCAACGCCTGCACCAGGCGGCCAACGCAGCCCCTCACCATGTCCGCCACTTAGGTCCCGTCCCAAAGATGTGCGGGATCGGGGTAGAACGTCAGGGAGGCGTCCGCCGATATCAGCCAACCGCCCGGCACTTTGGTCCGCAACACGGAAAAGTGGCTCGAAGCCACCGTCTCCCACCGCAATCCCCGTTGGATCGGCCGTTCGGTCGCCCGCGCTGCGGAAGTGTCGGCGTCCGACGCCACGAGCGCTTTGAGGGCGCCTCGGTCCAGCGCCGAGATCAACACATCATTGGCGCAGCGGTAGAGTTCCTGGTTGAATGTGAACCGCCACATACCCCCGTCGCGGTGCGCCGTAAGGGATCGTGACTTCCGGTCCGCCCATGGGAACGCCTGTTTTCTTATTGAGCTTGCGGGCTTCAATCGTCTTATTCAGTGTTGCTCTCTTCAGGTTCCCTGCCTCTGAGGATCGCTGCCATAACGCGCGGGCTGCGATGACCGTGCATGACGGCAAGCACCCAGAGCGGCTTTTCATCGGGCGCGTAGGCGATCAGGTAGTCCCGCACGCGGATAAAACGCAAGGGTCCGTTGGTGAGGTCGGTTCGCCGGTGGCCTTGATGCAAGGGAACCAGGTTTTCGAGCGCTCTCTGTATTTCGGCGCTCACCCGGTCGGCGGCGTCAATATTCTCGGCGGCTATGTATTCCCAAATCTCATCGAGATCGGCTTCAGCTTCCGGATGGAAGTCATAACCGCTCATGCGCTGGCGTTCTGTCTCCGGGCCGCGCTCTTTTCGCGCAAGCGGGCAAAAGCGTCCTCGCCGGGAATCAGCTTCACGCACCCGCTTTTAATGTCATCGTACCGGGACTTCAGCATTGCACGTGTACCGGCCAACTCGTCGAGCATGCCAGCGACGGCATCCTGCACCAACTCGTCCGCTGCGCATCCGCTCAGCGCGGCCAGGTCGTTTAGCTTTTTTTCAAGCTCGGGCGTGAAATGGACTTCCATGGTCTTCAGTCCCTTACATCTTCAGCCTAAAGGAAATGTATCCCTGTGTCACGATTTCTCTTGAATCACCGGGCCCCTGGACCCTGGACCTTTGCCAAGTGCTGACCTACCCCCGGCGCACCAGGCCCCAAAGGTCGCCCCGGCGCACCAGCCGCGCAAAGAGAATGCCCAGCGCACCCACCGTCGAAGCCGTGCCGGCCACCATATAAGTCAGCGGACCGTGCGGTTTCGGCATGAGGAACAGCAGCCACTTGGCGATTCCCACGAACAGGACGAATCCCAGAATCACCGCCGGCACCGCGCGCTTGAAGTTCAGCGTCACTCTTCCATTTTAATTGGCCGCGCCATAGTACGGCTGGTAAACTCATAAGTACGGGTGACTTACGGTTCCATAACAATCGCCAGTACGGCTGCCGCTCTCCTTTGGCTATCAGGCTGCGGGAAGAGCGGACCCCCGCGCGCCGTGGCGGTTGGCGAAGCCTTCGTAGGTCCCGCCATCCTCAAAATCCGTAGCGACCTTCCCCTGCAATCCTCCAGCGTCGCCACCGTGAAGCACGGCGACCGCCTGGAGATCCTACAGACCCGCCGCCGCTTCCTGCGCGTTCGCACGCCCAACGGTTCCGAAGGCTGGACCGATGAGCGTCAGCTACTCGCCGCCAGCGACATGACCGCGCTCAAGGAGCTCAACGCGCATGCCGCAAAACTGCCCGCGCAAGGCGTCGCCATCACCTACGGAACGCTCAATATCCACACCCAGCCGGTCGTGTCCTCCCCCAGCTTCCTGCAACTCAAGGAGAACGATAAGTTCGACGTGCTGCAATCCGTCGTCTTGGAGCGCTCCGTGGCCCCCCGCAAGTCGTTGATTCCGCCCACCAAGAAGGCCAAAGGCCCGCCGAAGAAAGAGAAGAAGGCGCCGAAGGTCCCTCCTCCGCCTATGCCCAAGCCGCCCCCGCTGCCGGCCGACTGGCTGGAGCTTTCCAAAACGGAGCGCGACGAGGTCGAAGCGGAGCAAGCACCGCCCCAGAAACTCGCCCCCAAGGTGGATGGCTGGAGCCTGATCCGCACGCCTACGGGACAGTCGGGTTGGGTGCTCACACGCCTGGTTTCCATGGCCATCCCCGACGAGGTCGCCCAATATGCCGAAGGCAAGCGCATCGTCAGCTACTTCCCCCTGGGCGAGATTGAGGACGACGGTGAGAAGAAACACACCTGGCTCTGGACCACCACCACCGACAGCAAGCAGCCCTACGATTTCGACAGCTTCCGCGTCTTCACCTGGAGCCTGCGGCGCCATCGCTACGAGACCGGCTACATCGAACGCAGCGTGATCGGCTATTCGCCGGTGCTGCTCAAAGAGGTAGAGATGGGCAGCAAGTCCGGCGTGGCCAAGTATCCGGGCTTCTCGGTCTGCGTGGAAAAGAAGGATGGACAGCGCGTTCGGCGCGAGTACGCCGCCATCGGCGTGTCCATTCGCTTCGCCGGAGAGCACGCCTGCGAGCCCGCGCCGCCGCCCCCGACCTTGCAGAACCCCTCGCCATTACCCGTGGCCGAAACCCCGCCGCCCGCTCCCAAGCCCGGCTGGGGAGAACGCCTGAAACAACACTGGCATGCACTTACCGGTAAATAAGGTCCGCCACTCCGGATGACTGCCCCTCTCCCGTTGCGGTACAGGGTCCATTGTGCTATTTATGGGTTCAGAAGAAAGAATTTATCTCACTAACCGCGCCACTGAAGCGAGTAGCGACGGCCAGTCATAATTCTCATCAAAGGATGGCATCCCGTGGAAGCTGTCAATCGCAAACTTATCCGTCCATCGTTGAACGAAATTAAAGAGCAGATCGCTCCACCCCGTCGCGCGCCATTACAGAAAAAACCCGTCCCGCCGGATCAGACCAACGCGGAGAATTTCTATTACGTGAAGCAGATGCAGGCCAAGACCCCGATGGTCTTCGTGCTGCGCGATGGCGAAACCCTTCACGGAGTTATCGAGTGGTACGACCGTTGCTGCCTCAAAGTGAATCGCACCGAAGGCCCCAATATCCTGCTTTACAAGCCCGCCATTAAGTACATGTACAAGGAAAACTAAGCGCGGCTAGGCCTTGAGCCGGTCGCGCATCGCCAGGCGGTACTCCCGCCTTTCCCCTGCCTGGCGGTAACGCCTCATTTCCTCTTCGGTTTCCGGAATTACCGGCGGAATCGGTACCGCCTTCCCCGCCAGATCGATTGCCACAAACGTCAGGTACGCCGAACACGTGTGCAACCGCTCGCCGGTCAGCAATTTCTCGGTCATCACCATCACGCCGATCTCCATCGAAGACCGGAACACCCGGTTGACGCTGGAGCGCAGCACAATCAATTCGTTGATATGCACCGGATGCAGGAAATGCAGGCTGTCCACCGACGCCGTCACCACCGGCTTGCGCGCGTGTCGCAGCCCGGCCATCGCCGCCGCCAGGTCCACCAGGTGCATCACCTTGCCGCCCAGCACGTTGCCGAAACCGTTGCTGTCGTTGGGCAACGCCAGCTCCGAATACTCCGAGGCCGATTCGCGTACCGGTTTGCCTTCCATCAGGGCTCCTTTTTGCGCCGCAAATAGCTCTCCGCGTACGCCTCCGCCTGGCGCGCCAGTACCGCCGCGGGCGGCGGATCTACCAGAGCGCGCTGCGACAGCAAATACTCCAGCGGTCCCTGTTCGAAGGGGTGATGATCGCGTTCGGCTACGTAATAGATGCGCAGCACCGCGTCTTCGTGGCGGGAAATCGTGAAGCGTATCGCGTCCGCGCCCTCACCCTGCGGGAATCGAGGACACCGGCCGCGTGCGTAGCCCATATTGCAATGCGCCAGGTCGATCTCCGACTGCCCGCCCGCGCGGCACTCGCCCCGCCACCAGTCGCCCAGCGGCAGCATCGGGCTTCCCGGACGCGCTTCCACCGGGTAGAAATACGGACATGCCATTTCGCAGGGTATAGTAACACAAGCATGACAAGCCCTCGTCTGGAGACCCTCAAGAGCATGGTGGAGCAGAATCCCACCGACAGTTTTGCCCGCTACGGCCTCGCCATGGAATACCGCAACCTGGGCGACCTGGAGGCATCCATGGGCGAGTTCCGCGCCCTCATGGTCAGCCATCCCGACTATTCGGCCGCCTACTATCATGGCGGCCAGACCCTGGAGCGCATGGGCCTGCTCGAAGAGGCCCGCACCGTCTATCAGGACGGCCTGGAAGCCACCGTACGCAGCGGAGACCAGCACGCCCGAGGCGAAATGCAGGCCGCGCTCGACATGCTCGGCTGACCCCCCCCGCCTCTACGACCGTTGGTAGTAGTTGAGCCTCAGGCGCTAGGCTGGTTCTACTCTCTACGGGTCTTTAATTTAATGACGATTCAAAAAATGCGCTTGCTTCCCCTTGCTTTTCTCACCCTGACCGCGGCACTCTACGCCCAATCGCCCAACACCGCGAGCATTCTCGTGGTAGTCGAAGATCAGAGCGGCGCAGTGGTGAAAGACGCCAAAGTTTCGGTCGCGAATTCCGCCACCGGCGCCACAAGGGACGCCACCTCCGGCAGCGATGGCAGCGCCACCTTCGCCGCGCTCTCGCTTACCGGCGCCTACAATGTCACCGTCTCCAAGTCGGGCTTCGGCGACGAAGATCTCAAGGACATCGCGCTGCGCTCCGGTGAGACCGCGACCCTCAAAGTCAAACTCACCGTCTCCGGCACCGGCAAGACCGAGGTCGTCATCTTCGGTACCGCCGATGGCATTCGCACCGATCCCCAAATAGGCCGCAGCCTCGACAGCCGTCAGATCGACGAGACCCCGATTCTTGGCCGCAAACTCTCCGCCCTGCCCCTGCTCAATTCCGCCTTCCGCCAGGCCAAAGGCACTGGCGATCTCTTCGTCAACCAGGTCTATTTCACCACCGGCGCGGGCTCGCGCCGCACCACCACCACCACCCTCGATGGCGCCAACAACGACGAAGCTTGGGGCCGCCAGACCATGATTGCGACCATCCCGCTCGGAGCCGTGCAGGAGATCACGCTACTCTCCAACGCCTTCTCCTCCGAATTCGGCTGGACTGCCGGACCCGCCCTCAACATCGTCACCAAGGGCGGCACCAACGGCTTCCACGGCGAATTCCTGTTCCTCGGGCGGCCCGGCGATATGCAGGCCAAGTCCTTCTCCACGAAAAATTTCTGCCCGCCCTCCGTGCCTTCCTGCGTCACTCCCACGACGCTTACTTCGATCAGCCCGATCGACATCCCCGACGCGCTCCAGCAGTACTCCGGCACCTTTAGCGGACCAATCAAGAAGGACAAGACGTTCTTCTTCCTCACCTCCGACTACACCCGCCAGGACCGCACCACCTTTCTCTCCAGCAGCCTGCCAGCCTTCGTCCTGCCCGCCAACGGCCAGCTCGATTACACCGGCCATTACCGCCAGTTCCTCGGTAACGGCCGCGTCGATCACCGCCTGGCGCCCAATCAGACGCTGATGTTCCGCTTCAACCTCGACCGCTTCCACGATGACAATCCCCAGGATGCCGTCGGCGGCACCAACGCCCCCTCTGTCGCCCGCCGCTACGCACGCCGCTCCTGGACCCTGCAGCTCAACCACACTGCCGTCATCACCACTAACCTGGTGAATGAAGCGCGCATCGCCTACCTGAATGGCGACCCCGTCACCAAGTGGGAAGCCAAGGATCTCACCACCACCTACTCGCGCGCCGGGTCCGTACCTTTCACCGTCGGGCAATCGCGCTTTTCGAACCTCGCCGGTCACCAGGGACAGTTCTCGGACACGCTCTCCTGGTCCAAAGGCCGTCACAATGTGAAGCTCGGTGGCAGCGTCGCGCGCCACAATTCCGGGGGCTTCGGCAGCGAGCCCGGCACGCCGATACTGGGCACGTTCACCTTCCTCAATACCACCACCGCACCGTTGGACAAACTCACTCTCGCCGACGTGCAGAACTACAGCCAGCCGATTAACTTCGGCATCACCACCTACGACCTCACCCAGTGGATGTGGGCCATCTTCGTTCAGGACACCATTCACGTGCGACGCGATTTCACGCTCGATCTCGGCCTGCGCTATGACCGCCAGACTCTCACCGGCGCCACCAAGGATTTCGCACCGCGTGTCGGCTTCGGCTGGCATCCCGGCGGCAGTTCGCGCCTGTCTGTGCGCGGCGGTTACGGCATGTACTACACCCAGATCCTCTCCAATCTGGTCGCCGGCTCCCTGGTGAACGGGCTCGACGGACTCACCACCTACACTGCCGCGCCCGGCCAGTTTGGCTTCCCCACCTGCCTGACCTGCGTGCCGCTCGCCTTCGACCCCAAGACGCTGCCGCCTTCGCAATTGCCCGCGCGCGACATCACCATCGCCGCCGGACAACGCTCCTTCTACCAGACCCAGTTCGCCAAATACGGTCTGAATTTCGACAAGCTTCCCTTCTATCCCGATAAGTTCGTGAACCCGCGCAGCCAGGTGACCTCCATCGGCGCCGAAGCTGAAATCGTCAAAGGCCTCTTCGCGGGCGGCGATTACGTGCACCAGCACTGGACCAACCTCTCCCGCAATGTCGATCTGAACGCGCCTTCCACATTCGACCGCACCGCGCCCGGCCAGACCCGTACCGTCGCCGCCGCCAACGCCACGCGCCCCATCCTGCCAGCCAATGGCGGCGTGCGCCAGGTCAATGTGCTGATGAACCTCGGCGCCGCCGATTACGACGGACTCCAGACCCAGGTCAGCTATCGCGGCTACCGCCGCATGTACGCCGCCGTCAGCTACACGCTCGCCAAAGCCACCAACACCAGCGAGCCCGACGGCAATGGCATTGCCCCCAACGAAAGCATCATCTCGCGCCTCGGCGAAGTCGAACGCGGACCCAGCCTGCTCGATCAGCGCCATCGCGCGGTGATCACCCTCAGCTACCAGTTCCCCCTGAATATCTCGGCGGGTACGGTCACGCAGTTGGCCTCGTCGCGCCCCTTCAACGCCACCACGGGCATCGACAACAATGGCGACGGAGCCAACAACGACCGCCCCGTGGTCAACGGCCAGGTGATGTCCAAGTCGGCCTTCCGCGGCACTGCTACTTCGGAAGTGGGAGTCTACGTCGAGGGCCGCATCAAGCCTTCGGAGCACACCACCATCCTGCTACGGTTGGAGGGCTTCAATCTGTTCAACCACGGCAACTTCCTGGGGCGCGGCCAGACGGTTTACGGCGACACCACCACCATCAACCCCACGTTCGGCCAGTTCGTAGCCGCGGGCACGGCAGCCACCGCCATCCCCGCCTTCGCCAATATCGATCCGCCGAGAATGTTCCAGATCCAGGCCCGCTTCATTTTCTAGCTGCGAACCCCCGAAACTGTGGGGCAGGATGGCATCCTGCGCGCCGGTTGTTTACCGGCGCTTGGGCGGGTTGCCAACCCGCCGCAGGCTGCCAGCCTGCCCCACAACCATCCACTTCGCATTAGATACGCGCCGCGCGCTGCCACTCCGCTTCCGAAGCCGCCGGCAGAAGCACCCACAGAGTATAAATCCCGATCGCGGTGCCAAATGGCGGGTGTAAGAGACTCAGGAACGCCAGCACGATCGCCAGCATGCGAGCCCAGTGCTTGCGCTCGTAGAGTCCCCATCCGGCAATCAGCCCGATCACTCCGGAGAGCACGAAGACCCCGCCCACTCCCCGCATCACGCCGCGCACGAAGAACGGTGCGTCGCCGTCCCACGGGAAATCCCAACCCGCCATATGATTCAAAAACAGGCCCGGCAATACGCGAATCGCAGAGTACACCAGCCACGCAATCGCGAGATTGCGCACATGCGCTGCCACCCGATTGACAACGGGTGGCGGCGGCGCGGCGCCGAATTGCCGTCCGCAGTGAGGACAAAAACTCACCGGACCTTGCAGGTTGGCGCCGCATCGATCACAAAACATGTCTCACCTCCGGACTCTGAATATACGGAGGCGGACTGCGATTTGTTCAGAGCTTTAGTGGCCGCCTCCCGGAATGTGGATGCCGTCTAGTCCGTGCCCGAAGAAATCCGCGCCCAGGGTGTCCAACTTGGTCTTCTGGTCGGCGGTCAAGAGCAGATAGAATGCCGCATCGGCCTTGGCGTTGGTGGCAATAATCTGCCCCTGGAGATTCCCGATGGCCGTTGCTTGGGTGGTAATGGTGGCGGTGGCATTGGCTTTGATTGCCGCGGCCAGTGCGGTTTCGGCCGTATCGATCTGGGTCTCCAGTGCGGTGGTCGCGGTCAGCGCCGTGGTGAAAATCGTGGTCGCCTGGGTGGCCTGTCCCGTAGACAATGTCAGTAGGGTGGTCAGGAAGCTGACCTGCCGCGCCACCATGGTCGCCGGATCGGCTGGAGTGGCGCTACCCCCGCCGCCGCCGTTGTGGAAACCGTTCTCGCCGCGCCCTTGCGCCAGCATCGCGACCGTTGTCAACGCGGCAACAGACGCAATTCTCATGATCGCTTTTTTCATCTCTTTTCCTCGCTTTGTGGATTCCCGCGCCCAAGGCGCGTGCCCCGGTATGTGCAAGGGGAGTGCCGAATCAAAACGAGCCTAAGTCTCCTGCCTTCAGCGTATTTCTCTAAAAGATGTCCTCAGGGGGTGGCGCCCTGCCGCGACTCGCGAGGGCTACCCTGCGGCAAGCTGTCTGGCGGCATTCTGACGCCTGTGTGTGTCTTCCTTGCGGCTACGCCAACCGGAAATCGCGCATCGTCGCAGACCAGGGAGCATATCCCCGAGCCGCCGAATAAGGATCCTCTTCCAGCTGGAACGCGATATCCACCCGAGTCCCCGGCGCCAGTTCCTGTGCCCGGTAGGCCATATTCCAAGCCTTCAACACCAGCGTGCGCCCGTTCTGCCGCACCGTCAGCCGAATGTGCTTTTCCTTCATGATCACAGGCGGCGCCGCCACTTCCACATTCAACGCCGCGAACAAAGGCTGCTCATTCCCGTGCCCGAAAGGCGCCAGCATGAACAATTCCTCCACCGTCTGCTCGCCGATCTCGCGCAGTTCCAGCACCGCGTCGATCTCGACCCGCCGCAGGAAGTCTTCGGGGCACAATTGCGCCGCCGCGTAGGCATTGAAGCGGCGCCGGAACTCGTCCACGTTCGCCACCTCCATGGTCACGCCGGCCGCATGCGCGTGCCCGCCGAAACGCACAAACAACTCCGCCATCGATTCCAACGCGTCCAGCAGATGAAACGCCTCAATGCTGCGCCCAGACCCTGACGCCAGGCCGTCCTCCGCATTCCGCCCGAGCACGAATACGGGGCGCTGGAAGCGCTCCACCAGACGGCTGGCTACGATTCCCAGCACGCCGCGATGCCACTTCTCCGCGTAATACACCAGCGCGCATTCCGCAGGGTCCACCACGATCTGCTCGCACGTCTCGCGCACTTCCAGTTCCACCTGCTGCCGCTCGGTATTTTGATCGTGCAGTTGCTGAGCCAGTTCGCGCGCCCGTGCCGCATCATTGGTCAGGAACAGTTCCACCACGGCCTTCGCCGTATCCATGCGGCCCGCCGCATTGATGCGCGGCGCCAGTTGGAAGGCCACCTGGCGCGCATTCGGCGGAGCCTTGTCCACCGTGAACCCCGCCACATCCAGCAGCGCGCGCAGTCCCGGATTGCGTACCTTATCCAACCCGCGCAGCCCCTGCGCTACCAGTACGCGATTCTCTCCGGTCAGCGGCACCACATCCGCAATCGTCGCAATCGCCGCCAGCTTGAGGAAGCTCTCGGCCACGCGGCGTATCTTATCGGCAGGCCAATCCAGGTGCGGCAGCAGCGCCTGAATCAGCTTGAACGCTACCCCCGCGCCGCACAGATTTTTCTCCACGTAGCCACAGTCGGGCCGGTTGGGATTGAGAATCGCCAGCGCCGGCGGCAGTTCTGTCTCCGGCAGGTGATGGTCAGTGACAATCACGTCGATGCCGAGTTCGTTGGCGCGCTTCACCACTTCGGCGGCACGAATCCCGGTGTCCACAGACACGATCAGTTTGACGCCCTTTTCGGCCGCCGCCTCCACCACTTCGGGACGCATGCCATAGCCGTCTTTCAAGCGGTGCGGCACATGATATTCGGCCAGGCCGCCGGCCAGTTCGAAAGCCTTGGTCAGCAGCACGACGCTGGATGTGCCGTCCACGTCGTAGTCGCCGTAGATCAGGATGGGTTCGCGCTCGCGGACGGCGCGCGCGATCCGCGCCACCGCCTCCGCCATATCGCGCATCGTCAGCGGATCCAGCAGGTCTTCGAAGCTTGGATTCAGGAAGTGCCGCGCCGCCGCCGGGTCCGAGAGCCCCCGCCGCACCAGCACCTTGGCGGCCAGCGTGCCGATCCCGAGCGCGCTCGCCAGGGCCGTCACGGCCAGATCATCGGGCGCCGGCAACAGCCAGCGCGCCGCCGCATTAATTCTTGGAGAAATACCCGCCAAGCGAATCGCCTTCGTCCACATCGCCTTCGGCCATGGCGCTGGCGATCTCGTCTTCCGCTACCAGGAATTCTTCGTACCAGTCCGGCTGGAGTTCGTAAATGTAGAGATTGGAATTGTGGTTAAAGGCCAGTTCCAGGGAGCAGGTGACACCCTCGTAGATGCGGAGCTTGCGCAGGCGCGCCTGATAATCGCGCTGCTGCTCACGATCGAGCGAGAGCTCTTCCATCTGCTCCAGCAAATCATCGATATCGCCGGCTTCGAATTCGCGCGAGGCAAAGAGGATCATTTTGACGCCGGTCTTCATGGCGGCATCCAGGAACATGCGGTAATCGGGATAGTGTTCGCTATCCCAAAGCACCATCTGAGGGTCTTCGAGCGTTCCCGGCGTACTGCGGAAAACCGCCAGGTCGCGCGATTCCAGATAGTCCAGGATTTCGCGCTTTAATGTGTCGAGGTTCAGGTCCACGTCGATTCCTCAGCCTTAGACCAACACCAGAATATCAGAGGGGTTGGCAAGGTCGCGGGCCGAGGGCGTCACAATGGTCTTCGGCCCGATGTAGATTTTACGGTTTTCTTTCAACGCCTGGCGTACGTCCGCCTCGCAGACGAACTCCACCGTTTTGGGCGGAGGAGCGACTGGAACTGGCGGCGTTTTTGCGCCCGGCGTGGGCAGTCAGCTATAACCGCCGGAATTCTGCGACCCGCCCTGAGAAGGCGATGCGGACCCGCGGCGCGCCAGGAAGCGATCCACCACTTCCGCCGCTACGCTGGCCACCACCGATTGCGTTACCGCGGGCGCCGGATGCGAACATCCGCATGAAGGGGCGGATGACACGGGGGCAGGTGAAGGCGAGCCACCGGACACGCCGATCCCGCGGGAAGCCAGGTATCGCTCCACAGCCGAGACCACCGCCGAGCGATCGATCGAACCCGCGCTGACACTCGCCGCGGGCATGGGACCGTCTTGTGCCTTATCGTAATCTAAAGGCATTTCGAAAGCCTGCTCCGGCGTGCGGACTGTGTAGGCCAGGCGCTTGATGTTGATCAGGTGCAGCGGCCCGATGTTGTCGGACGTGCTGTTGCCCGCCACCGCGCCGCAGCCCAACGTCATCGAAGGGAAGACATTCGTGGTGATGCCCGTGGAGCCTTGCGGCGCCGGGGTATTCACCAGCACGCGCATCGCGGGCATACGCATGCCATACTCGCGGATCCGCGTATCGTTCTTCGCGTAGATGGCCGCCGTATGTCCCGCGCCACCGAATTTCAGCAGGGCGAAACACGTGTCCATCGCCGTGGCGTAATCCGCCGTGAAAATTAGCGACAACACCGGG
>JBDTPR010000107.1:0-13330 GCA_039932635.1 Candidatus Solibacter sp. | reverse complement strand
ACCATGCGGCGCGTCGATTGCGGCCGTTGCGCCGCCGTGGTCGTCGAAGAGGTTCTTTGCGGCGACGGCAAACGCACCTTGACCAAGGTCTATATGCTGTTTCTGGCGCGCTGGGCACGCCACCTTTCCCGGAAGCCACACCATAAAACGCCCCAAATCTTTGCCACCCGAACCACCCCCTCATACGTAATAGAGTTACGATGCGCAACGAACTCCGCTACGCCCTCCGCGGACTCCTCCGCGACAGGGTCTTCGCCCTCATGATCGTCCTCTCGCTCGCCGTGGGCATTGGCGCCAACACCGCCATCTTCTCCCTGGTCAACGGCGTCCTTCTCCAGCCCCCCGATTTTCCCCACCCCGAGCGCCTCGTCGCCATCACGCAATGGGCGCCCAAGCTCCTCAAGTCCTACCCCGCACTGCCCGTCAACATCGCCATCTTCGAGCAGTGGCGCAAGCAGATGACCACGTTCGAAAGTGCCGCCATCGCCCAAGCCAGCGTCTTCAATCTAACTGGCAGCGGGCAGCCCGAGCAGATCCGCGGCGCCCTCGTCTCCGCCTCCATCTTCAGTGTCCTTGGCGTGCAGCCCCGCCTGGGACGCAGTTTCGCCGCCAACGAAGATCAGGCCGGCCACGAACAGGTTGTCATCCTCTCCGACGCGCTCTGGCGCCGCCGCTACCAGGCCGACCCGTCCATCGTCGGCCGCAAAATCCTGCTCGATGGCAAGCCCCTGGAAGTCGCCGGCGTCCTGCCCCCGGGCTTCCAGTTCCCGCGCGAGGAGAAGGCCGGCAACCGCACCCTCGGCGAAGGCCTCGAAATCTACAAGCCCATCGGCTACGAACCCGCCGACCTTCAGATCCGCATGGGCGACTTCAATTACTGGACCACCGCCCGCCTACGCCCCGGCGCCACCCGCGAGCGCGCGCAGGCCGAACTCAACCTCGTGCAGGCTGGCATCAGCAAACAAATCCCCGGCGATTTCGACCTCCACGCCACCCTCGTCCCGCTCCAGGAGCGCATGGTCGGCGATTTCCGCCAGGGCCTCGTCCTGCTGATGGCCGCGGTCGGCGCCGTCCTCCTGGTCCTCTGCGTCAACCTCGCCAACCTCTCGCTCGCCCGCGCCGCCGGACGCGCCCGCGATGCCGCCATCCGCACCGCCCTCGGCGCCAGCCGCGCCCGCCTGCTCGCCCAATCGATCGCCGAAAGCACCATCCTCGCCCTCACCGGCGGAGTCCTCGGCGTCGCCTTCGCCTGGTGGGGCCTCCAAGCCCTGCTGGCCGCCGCGCCCGTCGATCTGCCGCGCCTCCAGGAGGTCAAAGTCGATTCCCAAGTGCTGCTCTTCGCCTTCGCCATCTCGCTGCTCACCGGCCTGATCTTCGGCGCCCTGCCCGCGCTCGGCAGCCTTCGCACTCTTCCCATGGAGACGCTGAAATCCGCCGGGCGCGGTAACACCGAGGGCCGCGGCGGCTTGCGCACGCGCAACCTGTTGGTCGGGTTCGAAGTCGGCCTCAGCGCCGCCCTGCTGGTCACCGCCGGACTCCTGATCGCCAGCTTCACCCGCCTCATGTCCGTCGACAAAGGCTTCCAGGTGGACCGCGTCCTCGCCGTCAACGTCTCGCTGCTCGCCACGCGCTATCCCAAGCCCGAGGACCGCACCGCCTTCTTCCAGCGCGCTCTCGAAAAGGCCGCCGCGCTCCCCGGCGTGCAGCAAGCTTCCGTCGTCTCCATCCTCCCGCTCACCGGCGAGACCTGGATCGATATCGTCGGCAAAGAGAACGACCCCCGCCCCACCGTCGAACTGCCCTCCACCAACGTGCGCTTCATCAGCCCCGCCTACTTCGAAACCCTGCGCGTGAAATTCGCCAAGGGCCGCGATTTCCAACAGCAGGATCGCACCCGCAAGGTGGCCATCGTTTCCGCCAGCCTCGCGCAGCGCGTCTGGGGCAGCGAAGACCCCATCGGACGCAAGCTCCGTCACAACGGGCAGCTGGAAGAAATCATCGGCGTCACGCCGGATTTCCGCAGCACCAATCTCGACAAAGAGCCCGTCAACATGCTCTACGTGCCCTACTGGCAGCGTCCGCGACTCGGCGCCGCCATCCTCCTGCGCACCGCGATGGACCCGCGCGGTGTCGCCAATGCACTGCGAACCGCCGTATGGGAGATCGATAGCGAAGTAACCATTCCGGAAGTGCGCACGCTCGAAGAGGTGCTCAATCGTTCCGTCGGCCAGCGCCGTTTCCAACTGCTGCTCGTGGTCCTCTTCGCCGCCGCCGCGCTCGCCCTCGCCGCCTTCGGAACCTATGGCGTGCTCTCCTACGCGGTCACGCGCCGTACCGGGGAACTCGGCATCCGCATGGCGCTCGGCGCACAGCGCGCCGACGTGCTCGGCATGGTCCTCCGCCAGGGCATGATGCCCGTCTTCTTCGGACTCGCTGGTGGCGCCGTCGCCGCGCTCGCTCTCGGACGCTACCTCGAAAGCCTGCTCTTCCAGGTCAGCCCCCGCGACCCTTTGGCCTTCGCCATCTCCGGTGCGGTGCTGCTACTGGCCTCGGTCGCCGCCTGCATGATTCCGGCGCGCCGCGCCACCAAAGTCAGTCCGCTCGAAGCCCTGCGTTTCGAATAATCCGCGCTCTGGTGATAGAATGCGCTTTACCAATCCGGTTACTCTGAGGAGCGCGGGATGTCGTCGATCATTCAGAATCAGTTCGAGCAAAATATCGTTACAACCAGCGTCGACTACTTATTCAATTGGGCGCGTGAATCCTCCATCTGGCCCCTCACCTTCGGACTCGCCTGCTGCGCCATCGAAATGATCGCCGCCAGCACCTCGCGCTTCGACATCGCCCGCTTCGGCGCCGAGGTCTTCCGCCCCAGCCCGCGCCAGAGCGATCTCATGATTGTCGCCGGCACAGTCACCCTCAAAATGGCGCCGGTCCTCAAGCGCATCTGGGACCAGATGCCCGATCCCAAATGGTGCATTTCCATGGGCGCCTGTTCCAGCGTCGGCGGCCCCTTCAATACCTACGCCGTGTTACAGGGCGTGGACAAAATCGTCCCCGTCGATGTGTACATCACCGGCTGCCCGCCGCGCCCCGAGAATCTCTTCTATGCGCTCATGAAGCTACAGGACAAGATCGACCAGATGACCACCCTGGTCAAGCGGCCCACCGAAGTCCGGCTCGACGAAAGCATGCTGGCCAACTTCAAGTCGCAGATCCGCATCGCGCAAACCCAGAACCCCGTCTAAGCGTGTTCTACCGCGATTCCGACCACATCTACCGCGTAACCGAGCTCGACGCGCTGCCTTGGCTGGTGCACGGCTTCGGCACTCGCGACGCCGACATCCCCGCGCTCTTCTCCCAACTCGCCACCGTCAGGCAGATCCACTCGTCCACCTGCGTGGCCGCCGGCGGACGCACCGGCATCCTGGGCGAAGCCGACGCCCTGCTCGAGGACCGCCCCGGCAGCGTCGTTGCCGTTAAGACCGCCGATTGCATCCCCGTCCTGTTGGCCGATGATCGCCTGCATGCCGTAGCGGCAATCCACGCCGGCTGGCGCGGCACCGTCGCGAAAATCGCCGCAGGAGCCGTGGCCGAAATGCGACTCCGCTTCGGCACCCGGCCGGAGGACCTGCATGCCGCCATCGGACCTGGCATCGGCAAGTGCTGCTACGAGGTGGGTCCGGAGGTGGCGGCGCACTTCGGAGGGCAGGGAAGAGGACACATCGACCTCACCGAGGCCAACCGCCACCAGCTCGAAGAAGCCGGCGTAACGATAAAAAGAATCTATGCGTCGAATCTCTGCACCATGTGCCGTAGCGAGTTTCATTCGTTCCGGCGCGACAAGGAAGCGGCCGGACGCCTGTATTCGTTTGCCGGAATCCGCTAGCCCGGGTTGCTAGTCCACGTTACTGAAGCGGTACATTTAATAGAGAGGCGAGTGCATGTTCACCTGGATCTGCCCGCAATGCGGACGCGAAGTTCCCCCGGCTTATAACGATTGCCCGGATTGTGCCAAGAAGACCCCGCCCCCCGGCGATCCTGCGCAAGCCCAAAGCGCACCGCCTGCCTACCCGCCTCCGCCGGAAGAGCTCGCGCCACAGCCTCCCAACCACCCTCCGCAGGCCGGCCCGCAGCATTACGCGCAACCCTCGCAGGCGCCCCCGCCTCCGCCGCCCTATCAACAGCCGCCGCCGCAGTATTACCAGCAGCCGCCGCAGCAGCCGCCTCCGCCGCCCCAGCCGCAGTACTATCAGGCCCCCCAGCCCACCGGCCTGCGCCTGCCCGTCTGGCTGATGACCATCCTGTGCGCCCTGGCGATTGGCGGCGTGGTCTTCGGCATTCTATGGGCGGTCTCCACCAACCGCGGCTCGGCCGGCAACGGTCCCGCGCCCATCGCCAGCGTGGAGAATCCCACAGCCAAGCCCGGCGTCAAGACCAACCAGTTGCAGAAGTACATCGAAGTGTCCGGCGTCCGCTTCGTGCTCGACGCCAAGAAGAAGGTGGCCGCGAAGTTCGTCATCGTCAATCATTCCGAGGCCGATATCAACGGACTCGGAGGCAACGTAACCATCTGGGGCCGCACCCAGAAGTCCGAGGAAGACGCCCAGGGCACGTTCACCTTCACCACCAATCTCGGCCCGTACGAGAGCAAGGAACTCTCCGTCCCGCTCACCACTAAGCGCAAAATCTACGAGCTCGCCGACTGGCAGAACATCACCACCGACGTCCAGATCACCGCCCCCCAGTAAGCACCGCGCGCGCCTTCAGCGCAGCGCGAGTCCGCAACTACCGCAATCACCACCGCGCGCGCCTTCAGCGCAGCGCAAGTCCGCAACTACCGCAACCAGCGCCGCGCGCCCCTTCAGCGCAGCCAGTTGGCGAAGGCGGTGATGATCAGCGAATTGGTGAAGTCGATCAGGAACGCGCCCACAATCGGCACCACCAGGAACGCCTGCGGCGCCGGCCCGTGCTTCTCCACCAGTTCCTCCATGCACGCCACCGCATTCGCCGTCGTGCCCAGCATAAAGCCGCAGAAGCCCGCCGCGCTCACCGCGCCTTCGTACTTCCGCCCCATCACCCAAAAGGCCATGGTGACGCACATCAGCCAGCAGAAGGCCACCTGCGCCAGCAGCATCACGATCATCGGCAGCGCGAGATGCGCCAGTTCCCAGAGCCGCAGCGTCACCAGCGCCATCACAATGAACAGGTACAGCGCGATACGGCCAAGCGCATCGACATCCTTCTGCGCCATCTTCGCGAAGCGGTATTTATCCAGCAGATACCGCATCGCCACCGCCACCGTCATCGACCCGATATAGCCCGGCAGCACCACGCCGCGCGCCTGAATCCACGAACTCACCACGCTGCCGGCGCCCATCGCGATCGCAATCACAATCGCGGTATTCAGCAGCGAGCCCTCGGCCGCATCGCCCCTCACCGCGGCCGTCGCCGGGCCGGATTCCGGCTTCAGATTGTGCCGCCGAATCAGCCACCCGCCGATATATCCGCCGATCAGTCCCGCCACCGTAATGCCGAAGGTCGCCGACGCGAAGGCCACCGTGGTAGCGCCCTGCACGCCCATCTTTTCGAACGTGCCGCCGAAGGCCAGCGACGTCGCTGGTCCGCCCGCCAGCGCCACCGCGCCGGTCAGCACGCCCAGGCGCGGATCCACGCCCAGCGCGTGCGCCAGTCCAATGCCCAGCAGATTCTGCAGAATCGCGCCCAGGCTTGCAATGCCCAGGAACCAGACCACCTTGGCGCCGCCCTCGCGCAGCAGTTGCACGCGTGCGCTCAGCCCGATCGTGGTCATGAACGCCACCATTAGCAGATCGCGCAGCACCACATCGGCTTCCACATTGGCCACGCGGTCGTGCATGACGAGCGCCGCCACCGCGTAGAGCATGCCCCCCACAATCGGCGTGGGCACGTTCAATCGGTCCAACGCCGGCAGCCTGCGTTTAATCCACGAGCCCGCCACAATGCCCATCGCCGCCAGGCCAAGCACTTGCACCGCGTTGATTCGCAGGGTGGGGATCATGGTGGGAATTGCAGTATAGTAACTCGATTAGAGGTCGAATGCCCAAATCGCTTCGATGGTTTAACCTATCTCTCGCCGCCTGTCTCGCGTTCGCCGCACCGCTGGCGCGCGCCGACAACTACCCGCGCCAACCCGGCATCGACGCGCTGCACTACACCTTCCGTGTGACCCTCTCCGACGCGAATGACGAAATCGACGGGCAGGCCGGCGTCACCCTGCGCTTCCTCCAACCCAATGTGACGCAGGTATTCCTCGACCTGGCAACGCCGAACGCCGGCAAGGGCATGACCGTCACAGCCGTCACCTGCGGCGCCGCGCCCTGCACCTTCGAACACAACGCTGACCGCCTCGCCATACGCATCGCCGCCGCGCCCGCGTCCGGCGAACTCCGCGAGTTCCACATCGCCTATCACGGCATCGCCGCCAACGGACTGCACATCGCCAAAAGCAAATTCGGCGACCGCACCTTCTTCAGTTGGAATTGGCCCACCCTCGCCCGCCAGTGGCTGCCCATGATCGATCACCCTTCCGACAAAGCGACCAGCGAATTTCTGGTCACCGCCCCCTCCAAATATCAGGTGGTGGCCAACGGCCATCTCGAAGAAGAGCGCGATCTGGGCGATGGCCGCCGCCTCACGCATTGGAAGGAGACTGTACCCATCGCGTCCTGGCTCAACAACATCGGCGTCGCCCAATTCGTCTCGCGCAATTTCGGCACGGTCGGCGGCATTCCGCTGCAAACCTGGGTCTTCCCGCGGGATCGCGAGAACGGCATCGGCACCTTCGAGACGCCCACCAGACAGGCGATGGAATTCTTCACCTCTCACATCGGCCCCTTCCCTTACGAGAAGTTGGCCGGCGTCCAGGTCTCCGGCATGGGCGGCGGCATGGAGCACGCCAGTGCGATCTTTTATGGCGAGAACAGTGTCACCGGCCGCCCCGCTTTTTCTTTGGTGGCCCACGAAATCTCGCACCAGTGGTTCGGCGATTCCGTGACCGAGAAAGACTGGGACGATGCCTGGCTCAGCGAAGGTTTTGCTACCTATTGCGCTGCGCTCGCCACCGAGTTTTATCAGGGGCGCGACGCCTTTCTCGCCGCCATGCGCCGCTCCCGTACCAACATTCTCGGCCTCGAAAAGCGCTCCCCGGGCGTAGCTGTGATTCACGACAATCTGCCCGAAATCCAGAACGGCCGCGCGCCCGTCCCCATCGTCTACCAGAAGGGCGGGTACGCGCTGCACATGCTGCGCAGCGTCATCGGCGCCGACAAATTCTGGGCGGGCCTGCGCGAGTACTACCGCCGCTTTCGCGATTCCAACGCCTCTACCGACGACTTCCGCCACGTCATGGAAGAGGCCGCCGGGCAGGACATGAATTGGTTCTTCCAACAGTGGCTGTATCGCGCCGGCTCGCCGGTCGTGAGCGGGACGTGGAGCTACGACGCGGCGGCCGGCGCGATCTCCGTCGAACTCGCACAGACGCAGTCCGGCGAGGCCTTCCGCCTGCCGCTCGATATCGCAGTGATGGTCGAAGGCGCGCCGCCCGTGGTGCATCGCTTGGAATTCAGCGAACGTACGCAGAAGTTCTCCATCAAAACGGAGAAGCCGCCATCCTCGGTGGAACTGGATCCCGATGCCTGCGTGCTGATGGACGCGGCATTTACGCGGCGCTGATCGGCCGCGTGATTCACGAAAACCCGATTCCTGTCGATACCGCTAATAGTGGAGAGTACAGGTACGGCACTTCCAAGAACCGCGTACTTGGGGCGTCAGCCGATCTACGGCGCCGACCGGGAGATCCGGGCCTACGAATTGTTGTACCGCCATGCGGCCGGCGATACCAGCGCGCGCTTCCAGGATGCCGACATGGCCAGCGCTCAGGTGCTGCTGCGCGCCTTTCTGGAACTGGGACTGCCCGCGGTCTCGCCCGAGCAGCCGGTCTTCGTGAATCACACCCGTCATCTGCTCGAACTCGATCCCATCCTGCCGCCCGACCGCTGCGTGGTCGAAGTGCTGGAAGATATCGCTGCCGATGCCGAAATCATCGCCGCGCTGCACCGCCTCAAGAGCCAGGGCTACCGCATCGCCCTCGACGATTTCGTCTATTCCGATTCGCTGCTGCCCATGGTCGAAATGGCGGACTACATCAAGCTCGATCTGCGCGGCCTGGGTCGCGACGCCTTCGCGGAACACGTAGAGCGCCTGCGTCGCTTCAAGATGCCCCTTGTCGCCGAGAAGATCGAGACCGAAGAGGAGTTCCGCTGGTGCAGAGGCCTGGGCTGCGAACTCTTCCAGGGCTATTACCTTCGCAAGCCTGAAGTGCTCTCGGGCCGTCGCATTCCTGCCAACCGGCTCTCCGTGCTTTCGCTGCTCGCCGAGTGTTCCAACGCGGAGAACTCCCCCGGCACGGTCGCTGCCACCATCGAACGCGACGCGCCGCTGACTTACAGTCTGCTGCGCCTCGCCAATTCCGCCCTCCACCAGAGACGCACCGAGATTCTCTCGACGGCGCAGGCGGTGGTGATGCTGGGGCTGGATTTTGTGGCCCGCTGGGCCACGCTGCTGGTGCTCTCCAATCAGAACGATTGCCCGTCGGGCTACATCGAGGCGTCGCTACAGCGTGCCCGCATGGCGGAACTGATCGCGCCTGTGATGGATTGTGAGCCGCAGGATGGCTACATCGTAGGCCTGCTCAGCGCCCTCGATGCGCTCTTCAACGAGCCTCTGCAGGCCCTGGTCGAACCACTGCCGCTGAACGAGAGGTTTAAGCGTGCACTGCTCGGCCGCCACGGCGCGCTGGGAGCGATGTTGAACGCCGTGATTGCTTATGAAGCAGGGGAGTGGGTGCATGCCGATCCCGGCCCGGCCGCCGGCCAGATGTACCAGGCCTTCTGGGACGCCGCGGAGTATGCGCGTTCCATGATGGCGAATATGGCCCGCGCGGCTTCGGCCTGAGAGCTATGGCAGGAGGTCGCGCACCCGTCGTGCCTGTGCCATGTGCCGCCGTTCATGAGCCAAGGCCAATGCCAGGGTCCCGCCCAGGCTCAGCTTCAGCAGACTGGTGATGGCTGTTGGCACTTTGACGCGGCGCAGATCCAAACCGTCGGCCAGTTCAAGCTGGATGGTGAACTGACGCTGCAATTGCAGGAAGGTGGGCAGCACTCCCGTGATAGGCTGTCCGTGAATCGGGCGAAAGCGGCCCGGTGACTTCATCTCATGGCGTACCGGGGGCTCGGTTTCGCGCAGGATAAAGCGCTCCCAGGCCGGTATGTCGAACGGTCCGGTGCCGGTAAGCCCTTTGGCCCTGCCTTGTTCCACCGCGCGCTCGAGTGTCTCCATCCCGGCTGTGCCCACCGCGGTCAAGTGCGCCAGGCATTCCTCGATCGACCACCCGCCGGACGCCGGACGCCAGTTAAACTGCGCCTCCGTCAGACCTGCGGTGAGAATTTTGGCCTCGCTTGCAATCCGTTCGAATTGTTGACGATAGTCTTCCAGCTGGGGAGTCACAGCCCACGATTATAACGCGTTGCCGGTTACATACTTCCGCTTACACTGACGGCGACCGGTTCCGCCACCATTGTTTTCGGGCGGCTGGTCTGCAACAGGTGCGTCTCCTTCTCGCGGAATTGGAAGTCGTCGGTCAACAGGTCCATGACGCTGTACGCCTCCTTAGCTATGCCCGTGCTGGCATGGTGCAGCGTATTGGCGAAGATGTGATACAACTCGTGCGCCAATACCCTGCCGACCGCGCGTCCAAATTTCTCTTCGCGCTCACCGGCGTTGATCGCCACCAGTCCGGCCTGCGCGAAGTCGCGTACGCGGTCGCAACTGATGTCCGTGAACGGCAGAATTTGTCCGTCGCTGACGTGGGTCCAGCCAAGAGCGCCTTCCAGCTTACTTTTTCCACCCAGGCCCATCAGGTCGCAGCGGCCCTTGAAGGAGACTACGGCCAGTTCTGGGGATACCTCGTGGCCGGCCTTGGCAAGGTCGCGCCACTCGAAATGGAGTCCGATCCGGTCCATGATCGAATCCAACTCCTCTTGAATTGCCAGCAGTACGCCTTCAGGGGCCGGTTGCTGCCATTGCACGTACAGCGTGATAGGGGCAAACGTTGCCCCCCGTGTTTCGCTCCAGCCCGGGAGAACCCCCGCCAGGAGGCAAAACGTCAATAGCTTCAATTCAAAAACCTCGTGTCCTACATCGGCAGGCCGGCACGGTGCCGGGCGGTGACCAATTCCGGGTGCTCTTTAACCAGCCGGTTGGCCGTATGGCATGCGAAGCAGATGGGCAGCGCGCCCGCCAAGGTTTCAGTTAACTCATCGGCTGGAATCCGCTGCCACTCCACACTTACCTGATCGCCGACCAGTAGCGCGGGATGGCTCCCGGCCCAGTCGATTGCGCCGATCGGCTGCCCGCACGCGGCGCAGTCTTTATCGCGGTACCACTCGGCGATGATGTTGCTTATCAGGCAAGCCGCTCCGGTTTCCCTGATCTGGCTCAGGCATTCCTGCCCGCACCCCGCCTTCTCCGGCCACCGCGTACATTCGCTTAACCGGAGTTCCGGAAATCCGCCAAAAGACGTGGAGGCTGCCCGCGCCGCATCCAGGGCTACCCCCACCTGACACCGGTTCTCCGGGCAGGTGACCACCCGCTGCCCGCGCAGCTTGAACCAGACAGACCCGAGGTAGCACGCGACGATACCAGCCAGGACCAATACGGTCCACGCAATCAAGGATATCGGCATATGAATCTCCGTTTCTAGCCTATGCACAAGCACTGCCGTTGGCAAGGGGGTATTCTGGTTTCTGTAACTCGTTGTCCAGGATGAGAAACTTACAATCTCCCCACCCAAAATCGGGTCGCGAACCGCACCTGCCTGAGTCGTTTTCCACAAGACGTGTGTTGTTTGACCCTATTGCGAGCAACCGCCGGAGACTCCGGCACGTCTCAGCCACTGTGAGGCTTAGAATCCGGGCAGGTTTGATCCTTTTAGTCGCCGCGTCGCTGGCCGTTGCCGGGTACAACGATTACGCTGCCGCCAAGGAGAAATTCGACCGCATTGAGAGCGGCAAACTGCGCCCCGGCTCTCGTGTGGTTTTGAGCTACCCGGAATTGAATGCCTGGGTAGCGCGCGAAGCGCCCGCCGGAGTGCGCAATCCGCGCGTCCAGGTAACCGCCCGCGAGCTTGCCACAGGCAATGCGCTGATCGATTTCGGCAAGCTCCAACGCAATGCCGGGCACAAGCCGGGCTGGCTGATGTCCAAGCTGCTCGATGGCGAGCGCCCTGTGACCGTCACGGCCCGCATACGATCTTCCGGCGGGCTCGCCACCGTGGACGTTCAGCGAGTGGAAATCTCCGGCATCGCGATCGACGGGCGTACGCTGGATTTCCTGATTGAGAACTTCCTCATGCCCATGTATCCCTCGGCGGCCATCTCACGCCCCTTCGAAATGGGCCACCGCATCGACCGCCTGGACGTCTCCCCAGCAGCCGTGGCCGTCATGTTGAAGTAGGTAAGTCTGATTCACCCCCGCGAGTTGAACTTGTTCGGCTGTCCTGAAAGATGCGCGCATACTGTTGATCGCTGACTAGAATATGGGATCTCCACCATTCAGTCAGGAAATTGGCAACTCGGATTCCTACATCCCTGCGATCACGATAGTGCTGTAAAGCTGCCGCCTTCTCTCGGTAGGCATCATGCTCGGCCTTGTGCGTCGCATAGCCAGGGTAAGCCCGCACGCGCAGTATCAACTCTTCCCGTTGCAGATGCCGCTCCGCATAGCTAATCACCTTCACGAGCGCAGTCGGAGCGAGGCTTCTGCTATCCCCCTTCCGAACGCATGCTGAGAGTTCGCCGAGAAGCTCGATGAGTTGCCGATGCTGCGCATCGATTTCGGGAATACCGACGCTGCAATGCTGGTTCCATTCAAACGTGTGCATAGCTATCGAGTTCTCCTACGCTGTCTACACTTCAGCCTCTCCTGCTGCTCAGCATTGCCGAAAAACTCGCGAAATGGCGTCGCCGGTCAGTCGGGTGGTTGCAGCCATTTCTCCAACACCTTGGCGAGAGCCTGCAAAGCCATCGGTTTGGACAGATAGTCGTTCATGCCGCCATTCAGGCAGAGTTCGCGATCCGCCGGCATGGCGTTGGCGGTGACGGCCACAATGGGCGGGCGCTCGGGATGCGCCGCGCGGATGCGCCGCGTCGCCTCGAAGCCATCCATCACCGGCATCTGACAATCCATCAGCACCAGGTCGTAGGGCTCGCGATCGACCGCGGTAATCGCTTCTGCTCCGTTATTTACCGCCGTTGGTTCGTAACCGAGCCGGCGCAGTTGCGCCAACACCAGTTTCTGGTTGATCGGATTGTCCTCCACCACCAGAATCCGCGCGGTGCGGCCCCGCACCGCAGGCAACGGGATTGCCGCCGCGCCGGGCGCTGCGCTGGCCAATCCGGTCCGTCTGAACTGGCAGCAGAAGCGAAACGTGGAGCCATACCCCTCGCGCGTTTCCACCGTCAACGTGCCGCCCATCAGTTCCACCAGACGGCGCGAGATCGCCAGTCCCAGACCGGTGCCGCCATAACGGCGGGTCGTGGAGGGGTCGGCCTGCACGAATGCCGAAAACACCGATTCCACCTGCGAGTTCGGGATTCCCACCCCGGTGTCGCTCACCGCAAATTCCAGCGTCACCGTCTCCTCGGACTGACTTTGCACGCGGGACGTTACGGCGATGTACCCTTGGTCTGTGAATTTGACGGCATTGCCCATCAGATTGTTGAGTACCTGTCGTAAACGGTGAACGTCGCCGCGCAGCGCAGTTGGGACCTCCGGCGCAACAGCGCAGGTTATCGCCAATCCCTTGGCGGACGCCTGCACACCGATCAGGCGTGACAGATTTTCAAGGGTCTCGCGCGGATTGAAAGGGGTATTCTCCAGCACCATCTTCCCGGCTTCGATTTTCGTGTGGTCCAGCAGGTCGTCGATCAAGGCCAGCAGCGTATAGCCGCTCGATTGTGCCACTTCCACCAGCTCCCGCTGTTCGGCCGTGAGGGCGGTCAGTTGCAGCAATTGCATCATGCCGAGGACCCCGTTCATCGGCGTACGGATCTCGTGGCTCATGTTGGCCAGGAAAAGGCTCTTGGCCCGATTGGCATCGTCGGCAACCTCGCGCGCCTCGATCAAGTCGCGCTCGTATCTTTTACGCTCCGTGATCTCCTCGGCGAGGCGCACCACGCGGACTACCTTTCAGCTCTCGTCCTTAACCGGGAAGGCCCGGTCGCGGATCCAT
>JBDTPR010000106.1:0-13358 GCA_039932635.1 Candidatus Solibacter sp. | reverse complement strand
TCCAGGGCCGCTACGTTTCCGCCGGCTTGCTGTTCCTCAAACCTCTTGGAACCTTTTTCACTATGCTCCCGAAAGCGATTTCGGTCAACGCATTTCCGGCCTCGGTCAACACCTTTTCCTCAGCATTTATCTCCCTTATTTTTCTGAGGTTTAGGGGGATTGATCCCCGAATTCCTTGTGGATAAAACGGCCGGCGCTCATTCTGGTTTGCGCTACTCTATCCAGAGATGCGCAGGCTCGTCATTCGCCCCGGCGGCATCGGGGACGTCATCGTCTCGCTGCCCGCGATTGCGTGCCTGGAGACGGAAGCTTTCGAAATCTGGACCAACGCTCGCATGGTGCCCTTGATTCCGCTCGCGCCGGTTGGGGGACGCGCCCGAGCAATCTCGTCCACAGGACTCGATCTGCTCGGGGTGACGGAGACGCCGGAGGCGCTGATCGAAGAGTTGCGTACCTTCGATTCCATCGTCTCCTGGTACGGCTCCAACCGCCCGGAATTCCGGGAGACCGTCGCGGCGCTCGGGCTCCCATTTACGTTTCTGGCAGCGCTGCCGCCCGAGGGCACTGTCGTCCACGCCACCGATTTCTACCTCGATCAAGTGCGCGACATCGGCGAATACCGAGGCGACGGCATTCCACGCCTGGAGTGCCCGGTGGCCGAGCGGGACGGCTTCGCCGTCATACACCCCTTCTCCGGCAGTCCGCGCAAGAACTGGCCGCTCGAGAACTTCCAGGCTCTCGCTACGAAACTCGAAGCCGAAATGCCGGTCCGCTGGTGTGCCGGCGACGATGATCCGCCCCTGCCCGGCGCCGTCCGGATTCCCGATCTCTACGACCTCGCCTGCTGGCTGGCCAAAGCACGACTCTACATCGGCAACGATTCCGGCATTACCCATCTGGCTGCCGCCGTGGGCACGCCCGTGCTTGCCTTCTTCGGACCCACCGACCCCGAAGTATGGGCACCACGCGGCCCCAATGTTCGCATTGGACGCTGGGAATAGCGCGGTGGCGATACCATAGACACAAGGGGTAATCCTTTTGCGAACCGCTATCTTCTTCTTCATGGCTGGCGCGGCCTTCGCCGCCGGCAACTCCACTTTGGTGGACCGCGTGGGCTCCACCGGTTTCGTCCAACTGGAAGCCGAGAGCTTCAAGACGCTCAACCTCAAAGAGCAGACTCTGGCCTACTGGCTGACTCAAGCCTCCATCGCGATCGACCCCATCAATTACGACCAGAACTCCGCCTGGGGGCTCCGCCAGAAGTCGCTGCTCGAAGAGATTCTGCGCCATCCGCAGGGCATCAACGCCCAGGCATTGCGCAAGATCACGGATTTCACCAAGCTCTTCTGGGCCAACCGCGGCAATCACAATGAGATGACCGCGCAGAAGTTCCTGCCCGAATTCAGCTTCGAGGACCTGCAGGCGGCCGCCAATCAGGCCTCGCGCAACGGGGCTTTCAAGGGCAAGGACGTCGCCACCGAGCTCAAGGATCTGCGCCCCTCTTTATTCGACGCGGCCTTCGAGCCCACCATCACCGCCAAGAGCCCGCAGGGCAATCGCGACATCCTGCAGGCCAGCGCCAATAACTTCTACAAAGGCGTCAGCCTGGACGACCTCAAAGGCTTCCAGGAAAAATATCCGCTGAACTCCCGCCTGGTGAAGGATGCTAGCGGCAAAATCGTCGAGGAGGTGTACCGCGCCGGTACTCCCGATGGCAAGGTTCCGGCAGGCCGCTACGCGCAGTACCTCAAGAAGGCCAACGAATTCCTGGCCAAGGCGCAGGCTGCTGCCGAGCCCGAGCAGGCACAGGCAATCGCCGCGCTGATCCGCTACTACCAGACCGGCGAGCCGGCCGACTGGATCAAGTTCGGCATCGCCTGGGTGCGCAACAACGCCAAGGTGGATTTCGCCAACGGCTTCATCGAGGTCTACCGCGACGCACGCGCCGCCAAGGGCACTTCGCAGAGCTTCGTCTCCATCACCGACGACAAGATGAATCAGCTCATGCTGAAGCTCGCGGCCAATGCGCAGTACTTCGAGGACCGCGCTCCCTGGGCACAGCAGTACAAGAAGCAAGGGGTTAAGGCCCCGATGGCCAAGGCCTGCGAGACCCTGATCGAGACCGGCGATTTCCACGTCAGCACGGTGGGTGACAACCTGCCCAACGAAAACGAAATCCGCGAGAATTACGGCAGCAAGAGCTTCCTGCTCACCGGCAGCTCACGCACCCTGCGCCAGGGTACGGGCTCTGGCGCGATCGACGAATTCTCTGCCACGCCCGAAGAGATCGCACTCTCCAAGAAGTATGGCGAAGAAGCCAGCGACCTGATGACGGCGCTCCACGAAATCATCGGCCACGGCTCCGGCAAGCTCAATCCGAAACTGCAGGGCGGCAGTGAATCGCATCTCAAGGAGTACTTTTCCACGCTCGAAGAGGCGCGCGCCGATCTGATGGCGCTATGGAATATCTCCGACCCCAAGCTCCGCGAGTTGGGCCTCGTCTCCCATCCCGACGTGATGAAGGCGATGTACTACAACGCCGTGCGCACCGTGCTCACGCAACTCATGCGCAATCCCCATGGCGACAGCCTCGAGGAAGATCACCAGCGCAACCGACAGTTGATCGTCAACTACATCATGGATAAGACGCACGCCATCGAGAAGGTGGAGCGCAACGGTAAGACCTACTTCCACCTCAAGGATGTTGCGCGCATGAAGGAAGGCGTCGGCATGCTGCTCTCCGAGTTGATGCGGATTAAGGCGGAAGGCGACTACGCGGCCATCAAGGCTCTGGTGGACAAATACGGGGTCCGCTTCGACCCCAAACTCCGCGACCAGGTGATGGCGCGTTACACCAATCTCGACGTACCCACCTACTGGGCGGGCATCAATTCCGAGCTGACGGCCAAACTCGACGCCACGGGCAAGATCGCCGCCGTTACCCTTAGTTACCCGCGGGATTACGTCAAGCAACAACTGGGCTACGCAGCTATGTACGGGTTACAATAAAACACCTTTATGGCAGCCAGGCTCCATCCGGCTCCTGAGCCGGTTCGCGAGATTTTCGACCTGCGGCGCGTCTCCGCGCGGGAACTCGATGCCCTGCTGCAAGAGGAATGCCTGGCCTGGCGCAGTGAACTCGAATGGGATTTCGAGAAGCCCGCCGACCTGGTTCGACGCTTTGTGGATATGGCTGCGCTGAGCGGCTTCGCACTGGTCGAGGACGGCGAAGTCGCCGGCTATGTCTACTACGTTCTCGAAGAGGATAAGGGCCTGATCGGTGATCTCTACATACGCCGTCACGTGCGCACCGTCGATCGCGAGAACCTGCTGCTTTCCGCAGCCTTGGGCGTTATGATGGACAGTCCCATGGTCCGCCGCATTGAGTCGCAGCTCATGATGCTGGCCCACAATCCGCTCCGCCGCGTGCCCTGCGCCGAGTGTCTGAGCGTCTTCGAACGCAATTTCATGCGCATCGATCTTAAGACCGCCGAGCTCCGCAAGGGTACGGTGCGACGCGCCATCTATACCGAAAAATGGAACGACCACTACCAGGACGCAGCCGCCAGCCTGATCGCGGCCGCCTACATGGGCCACATCGATAGCCGCATCAACGATCAGTACCGCAACTCTATCGGGGCGCGGCGCTTCCTGCACAATATCGTGCAGTACCCAGGCTGCGGCGCATTCTACCGGCCCGCCTCGATCGTCGCCTTCGAAGGGGTCAGCAGCCGCCTTTGCGGCATCTCCCTGGCCAGTCTGGTCACGCCGGAAACCGGGCATGTCACCCAGATCTGCGTCAGCCCCGAAGTGCGCGGTACGGGCGTGGGGTACGAACTTCTGCGCCAGTCACTCACAAGTCTTCGCGACATGGGCTGCACCTCCGCGAGTCTGACTGTGACCGCGGCCAACGAAGACGCGGTCGCGCTCTACGAGAGCGTCGGCTTCCAAACCATCCGCCGTTTCTCGGCGTACGTGTGGTCCGGCTTCTAGCTCCGCGACCCCGCCTGCTAAAACAGTAGGATGCGCGCTTTGCTTCTTCTGCTGTCCGCGAGTCTGCCGCTGCTGGCGGCCGACGCTCCGCTGGATATCCTCGAAGCCGCCAGGACCGGCAAGGAAAAGGTAGTCGCAGCGCTGCTCGCCAAAGGCGTGGACATTGAGAGCCGGAACAAGGAAGGCAAGACGCCGCTCATGCTGGCCGCCGAATACGGGCGCACCTCTACGGTGAAGCTGTTGCTCGAGAAAGGCGCCAAGGCCGATGCCCGCGACGCGCAACACTGGAATGCCTACATGCTGGCCCTGCTCCAGCCTTCCGGCGGCATCATCCGCAAGCACGATCCCGTGCTGAAACTGCTGCCCCAACCCAAGCGCTTCCGCCTCGCTGTAACGGCAGGTTGGACCCCTGGCCAGGCGCTCTTCAGCTCCTGTTTCATGGGGCCCGAGGACCTGATGCAGCACATGCGACAACTTCATCCCGACGGCATGGTAATCGAAGCGCTACAGCACTTCGCGATTAAATCCGGGCACGACATGATCGCCATCGTTTCCGCCGACGCGCGCGGGCGGTCCGACGTTTCGGAACGGCCCGTACCCAAGGACGTCGATGCCGTACTCACACTGCGCGTCGAACCCGGCGCAACGTGCGTGCAGCGCTTCGACCGGCTCAGCATGTTGATTCAAGCCACGCTCAATCCGCCCGAAAGCGAGACCGCCCTCCTCGAAAAATCCTTCGGCGAAGGCTTGAAGTATGGCGTTCGCGGACTCGCCGCCACCAACCCCAACCAGCACGGACCGATCTACGAAGACTGGGCGAAGTCCCAGGCTGGCGCGATCTATTGGGCGGTGCTCACGGCGCTGCTCATTGGCTGATACGATCGGGTGCTGATACAATCAGCCAACATGTCCGTTTCCGCAGCTAAAGATCCGCGGCAGGCGTTGGGCCGCAATCCCGACCGGCTCTCCCTCCCCGAACGCACCGCGCTTACGGGCAAGATGATCGCTCTCGAGATCTACACGCCCGCGAACCTCGCGTTGCGGCGTATCGAGGCCATCGGCGATTCGATCGACGCGTGCGTCCGCATGCTGCAGGAGCGCGGCCTCGATCCGCGCCAGTTCGAGATGACGCGCCTGCAGCCGCCTTACTAGGCGAACCCGAGACAGCAGCGCAACCCTCGGCGTCCTACGCTTGAGCCTCGTCGTTTCCCGCATCAGAAAATACCTCTCCCGCAAATACGCACCATCCAACGGGGCGGAACGTAAATCAGTCTCTGGAGATGAATATGAAAAAGCTGATGCTGTCTGCTGTCCTGGCACTCTCGTGCCTTTCCGCCGCGCGCGCCGCCGATATCGTGGATACCGCCATCGCCGCCGGCCAGTTCACCACCCTCGTCAAGGCGATACAGGCCGCCGGATTGGTGGACACCCTGAAATCCGCCGGACCTTTCACGGTGTTCGCTCCCACTGACGCCGCCTTCGCCAAACTGCCCGCCGGCGCGTTGGATTCCCTGATCGCCAATCCCGAGAAGTTGAAGGCCGTCCTGTCGTATCACGTGGTGGCCGGCAAGGTGATGGCCAAGGACGTCAAGCCCGGCGCCGTAACGACCGTCGCAGGCGCCTCCGTAATGCTCTCCGCCAAAGGCGGCAAGGTAATGATCGACAAGGCGACCGTAGTCAAGGCCGACATCGAGTGCTCTAACGGAGTGATTCACGTGATCGACAGCGTGATCATGCCGAAGATGTAGAAGGGCGTGAGTTGAATGGGGGAGCGTGACGCGATGTGCCGCGCGCTCCCTCATGGTCCGCGGGGGAATTACTTTTCGCCGCGATTGGCCACGTACCGCGGGATTAAGTACTCGTAATAGCGTGCCGGATTGCCGTCCTTCCCATCCGTCGCCGCGCGCGCCACGTTGAATGCCTCGCGCGCAGTCACGTAGTGCAGAACGTATTTGGTGCCGTCATTGTAATTGCGTTCCAGGTACGTCAGCGCGTCATCCATTTCCTTGCCGAGAATCTCGTCGGCGTCGTCCTTTACGGTCCCGCCATGGGTGTGGATCTTGATGAAGCGCCACTCGGGACGGCCCTCCACGTGAATGTTGGCCCGCACCCACGCGTCGACGCGCCGCGGCGTTACTGGCACCGCGGCATGAATTTCCGCATTCTCCACTTCGAAGAATAATTTGCGTGGCCGTGTCGTCGGCACCAGCAGCAAGGGACCCTGAAAAATCGTGAGATCACCCACCGGCTTGACGCCCACTTGCAGGAGAACGCCGTGGTTGTACGATTTCGGGCCGGCGTCTTCCGTGGCTTCATAAATATTGTTTACCGACGCAGGTTGCGAATCCTCGAAGATGCTGGAGAACGTGTAATCGGCGAAGCATCCCAACTCGCGCAGCATTGCCAGTTCGCGATTGTTGCCGCAGAATGCGTTGCCGCGGCTATTGTCCAGGCTCCAATTGCCGTGAATGAAGCCGAAGTGCGATGCTCCGTCCTCGCCCTTAAGAAAGCCGTACGTCTGAAACCAGTCGACCGCCTTACGAAAGCGCTCCTTCGCCGATTGCTCAGTATCGTTGGAGTGGTGCAGATGCAGTTCCGTCTCGCCGTACCCGGAGCCCACCAGTTTCTGCAAAGCCCGCATATTGCGGTCGATCGGCTGCTCGCCTGGATAGAACCAAGTGTGCTGCCAGACCCGTCCCGTGCTATCGCGATGGCGGTCGGCGATCTTGGGGTATTCCAGCCCCCAGCGATCCATCATCGCGGCATCTTCGCCCGGTTCGAAGTGGTCCACGAACATCATCAAAATATGCACCGGACCCGTAGCAGGCTTGTCGCTGTGCAGCAACCAGCTCACATAGCCCGGTAGCCAGATGTAGTACTTGCGGGTCACGATGCGATACGCCCAGGCGCCAAGATAGAGCACCAGCCCAAGCGCCAGCATTCGTCGAAGGAATCGCACAGTACTCCATTGGAGCACACCCGGCCCACGGACCCAGCGAAAGCAGGTGAACCGCATGGCATACTAAAGGACGTGGATCCTGTTTCAGCTTTGAATCCCCAGCAAATCGCGGTGCTTGGCCTCGGCTATGTCGGGTGTGTTACCGCCGCCTGCCTGGCCCATATTGGCCATCGCGTGGTGGGTGTGGACCGCGACCAGTTCAAGGTCGATAGCGTGCTCGGCGGCCGCGCTCCCTTCTTCGAGCCTGGCCTCGAAGATCTGGTCCGCGATGCGGTCACCGCCGGCCGTCTCACCGCCACTGTGTCTCTCACTGAGGCGCTCGCCGAGGCCGACGTCGCTCTCATCTGCGTGGGAACGCCCTCCGAAAAGAACGGCAATCTCGGGCTCGACCAGTTGCGCCGCGTCTCCCAGGAAATTGCCGCATCGTTGCCAGGCCGCACCAAGCCCCTGATCGTGGCGGTGCGCAGTACCGTCTACCCCGGCACCTGCGAAGAGATCGTGCTCCCCGAGATGGGCGGTTCGCCTCTCATCTCCGTGGTCTCCAACCCCGAGTTCCTGCGCGAAGGCGCCGCCGTCAAAGATTTCATGGAGCCGGCCCTGCTGGTAGTCGGCGGCTCGTCGCCCGAAGCTGTGCAGCGCATGGCCGACATCTATTCAGCACTGCCGGTGGAAGCCTCGATCGTGGCTCTGCGCACGGCGGAGATGATCAAGTACGCCTGCAACGCCTTCCACGCGGTAAAGATCTCTTTCGCCAACGAAATCGGCGCGCTGGCCGGGGAACTGGGCATCGATGGCGCCGAAGTGATGGCCACTCTCTGCCGCGATCACTCGCTCAATATCTCTCCCGCGTATCTCAAGCCGGGCTTCGCCTTCGGCGGCTCCTGCCTGCCCAAGGACCTGCGCGCGCTGGTCTATCGCGCCTCGCGGCTCGATCTCAAGCTGCCCCTGCTGGAATCGGTGTTGCCAGCGAACAACGCGCAGCTCGAGCGCGCCATCAATCTCGCGCTCGACCTCCCCTCCGAACGCATCGGCGTCTTTGGCCTCGCCTTCAAAGAGAATACCGACGACCTGCGCGAGAGCCCCGTCGTACTGCTGTTGGAGACGCTGATCGGCAAAGGCCGCAAAGTACGCGTGCACGATCCGCACATTCAACTCGGCGAGATCTACGGCAGCAATCAGCGCTACATCATGAATGCCATTCCGCACATCGCCAACCTGCTGGACGATAGCCTCGATGCCATGCTCGAATGGGCCGATCATGTACTGGTGGCACAGAAGCCGTCACCCGGTGTGAGAGCGATTCTGGAGGCCAGCGGCAAGCCGCTCATCGATCTCGTCGGCGCGCTCGATCGCCGCGCGGCGCCCTCGCCGATCCCCGCCTGAATATGCCCGCCGGGCGCCTGGTGTCCGTCTTCGGAGTCAATCCCTCGCGCATCGGAGGCGGCGAGGTATTTGCGCGCGCCCTCTCCTCGCGCCTGGCAGCACGCGGTTGGGAAAGTGTGCTGGTTTACGAATCCCTGCCGCAGGGCGACGTGCGCCGTTTCCTTGAACTCCCCAATGTCACATTCGAAGTGCTGCACGACGCCTGGAAGTTTGCCGCCGGTCCCGCCGCCGGTCTGGCCGCGATCCTCAATCGCCACCCTTGCGATATTCTGCACCTGTACTTCACCGGCTTCCTGAGCCCCTATCCCTGGGTGGCACGCCTGCGCGGCGCCCGCAAGGTCTTCTTCACCGACCAGGGTTCGCATGCCGAAGGCTACGTCGCGACACGGCGCCCCGCCTGGAAAAGGCTGGCGGCGCGCGCGCTTAACCTGCCACTGAATCAGGTGATCTGCATCAGCGATTACAACGTGGACTGCATGCACAGCCGCGACATGATCGATGCCGCGCGCGTCACGCGTATCTATAACTCGGTGGACCTGGCTGCTCCACACGGCGACGGCGCTGCCTTCCGGGCGCGTCACGGCATTCCCTTCGACGTTCCGGTGATCGCTCAGGCCAGCTGGATGATCCCGGAGAAGGGCATCGCCGATCTGGTGGAAGCTGCGCGCATCGTAATCGGGCGTTTCCCGCGGGCGCGCTTCCTGCTGGCGGGCGAAGGCAAGCACCGCCCCGAGTATATGGCAATGGCCCGAGACTTCGGGATGGATGCGAACTTCACCTGGACCGGACAGGTACACAACCCCGTAGCCGATGGACTATATACCGCCGCCGACATAGTGTGTCAGGTTTCACGCTGGGAAGAGGCGTTTGGCTGGGTGATCGCCGAAGCTATGGCTGCGGCGCGCCCGCTGGTGGTAACTCGTGTCGGAGGCATCCCCGAATTGGTGGAGGAGGGCGTCACCGGCTTCCTGGTGTCTCCGCGCGCACCGGCGGAGATCGCGGCTCGTTTGATTCGCCTCCTGGAGGACCCTGCGCTGCGGACCCACTTCGGCCTCGCCGGGCGCGCCGCGGCGGAACGAAAGTTTTCACTGGAAGACAACCTCGATGCTCTTATGCGGACCTACGGGTTCGAGTAACTCGGCTGGTTCGGAAAGAGTTTGAATTAGCTTTCACTTATTCTCCACGCACCCGGTACCTTATCATCCAGGCAAGTGATTCCGCTCGTTCAATAGGAAGTGATTTGTCACGTTATCTACGCATGATCGATTGATAATATCTCCTCAGGAGCCTTCGAAACCGGGGCCAGACTTTGTGACAGGAGTAACATTCATGACAAAAATGCGAACGGCGGTATTCTTGGGAGGCCTGGTTGCCTCCACGGTAGGGGTGCAATCCATATGGGCAGCGGGTTGCACAAACTCATCGTTACTTGGAACTTACAATACGCAGTTGGAAAATGTTAGTTTGCAGAGCATCTTGCAGAGCATGAACGCACCGGGAACTGGAACCGGCACGAGCACGAGCACGCCGGCGGCGGCGACCGCTACCGTCGTAGGACTGAATGACAACCCGAACAGCCTGGTGGGCAACCAACCCGGCCTAGGCCGCTTCTACTTCGACGGCTCGGGAAACATCGTCGGCGTCGGCACCGCCGCGACTAATAATGCGGGCGTCAGCATTACCGTCGGCAAGTATTCTGTCACTGACAATTGCGGCGGCACCATCGTAATGGATTCGGGTGCGAAGTACGACTTCGTCATCGCCAATAGAGGCGATATGGCGACATTTGTCCGCACCGATTCTAATACCGGAGCTGGTGATCTCGGTAGCCTGGCGCGCACCTCTTCCTGCCAGAGCCTGAACTATGCGGGCACCTTCAGTTTTGCGGTTGCAGGCAGCAGAAAAGTAGCCGCTTCCACCGGCGGTACGGGCACCGGGACCGGGACGGGAACCGGCACAGGCGCGGGCGATACCGCCACCCCGACTGACACGACTTACCAGCCCTATTCCAGCATCGGCACTGTGACCACCGATGGCGCGGGCAGTTTCACGATGACGCAGAGCGCCTTTAACGCCAAGGCACTGCAGCGCTCCACGGCCAGCGGCACCTATACCGTCGGCCAGGATTGCAGCCTCGTCCTTAAGTTCAACACCGCGACCGATGCCAACTCGACGAACTTTGTGGTGCCGGCATCGTTCCGTGTCCAGATGGTAGATAGTTCTAACGGCCTGCTCTCGCTGCAGAGCGAAGCGGGCAATACGCTGACTGGTAGTTTCACCGCGCAGTAACCACCGCATCAACGGGCGGCTCATCACGCCGCCCCGCCTCCCAAATTGGCTTCGTTTGTCCGCTTGGCCGCACCGCGTGGGCGCGCTTCCGCATGATAGAATCGAAGCCTACCCACCATGGAACGCGCCAGCAAGCTCATTCGCGGCCTGAGGCTGTCCGGCGATGTGATCACGCTCGAACAGCTGTGCTGCGCAGCCTGGCCCGAAGCCGTCGGAATTAAGGTCGCACTCCATACGCGTCCCGCAAAGCTCGTGCGCACCCGCCTGGTGGTGGAAGTAGAGGACGCCACGTGGCAAAAACAGCTCTTCACCCTGACGCCGCACATCCTCGCCAACCTCGATCGCACACTGGGCCGCGGGCTGGTTGAAGACCTGGAATTTCGCATCGTCCCGCGCCGCCGCGAGCCTGTCCTTGCCCGCCATGCCGTTCCCGCCCTGCTCGCCGGAGCGGTGGACGACGCCGACGCCATTGCCGACCCCGTCATGCGCCATCTCTACAAGCTCTCGCGGAAAAAGGCTCAAGCGTGAAAATCACCGAAAAGGAAGTTCGTTACGTCGCCGGGTTGGCCAACCTGACTCTCTCGGAACACGAAATCGCCAAGCTTCAATCCGATCTGGACGGCATTTTAGGGCACATGGACAGTCTCAACGAGGTGGATACCTCGGGTGTCGAGCCCATGTCACAGGTGCTGTTCGAGGCCGGCGAGACCGCCACCCTGCGTCCCGACGAACCCGTAACGCCGCTCGATAACAAGGCCGCCCTGGCAAACGCCCCGCAATCGGGCGCCGGCTATTTCAAGGTACCCAAGGTCATCGAGCGCTAGCCTAACATGGACATTCCCTCCCTTACCATCGATGGCGTGAGGCATGGACTGCTCTCGCGCGAGTTCAGTGCCGTTGAATTGGCCGGCGAGGCCCTGCGTTTCGCGCAGGCCGAGAATCCCAAGACCAATGCCTATCTCCACTTCTGCCCCGAAAGGGCTATGGCAGCCGCGCAGCGCGTGGATGAGGCCATTGCGCGCGGCGAAGATCCCGGGCCCCTCGCCGGTGTGCCGATCGCGGTCAAGGACGTTATCGTCACTAAGGGCGTCAAGACCACCTGCGGCTCCCGCCTGCTCGCCGAATACATCCCGCCCTACGACGCCACCGCGATCATTCGCATCGAGCAGGCAGGCGGCGTGATCCTGGGCAAAACCAACTGCGATGAGTTCGCCATGGGCTCGTCGAACGAGAACTCTGCCTTCGGACCGGTGCGCAATCCGGTAGCGCCCGACCGTGTCCCCGGGGGCTCCAGCGGTGGCTCCGCCGCCGTAGTCGCGCAGGGTACCGCCGTGGTTTCGCTGGGCAGCGATACCGGCGGTTCGATCCGGCAGCCCGCCTCGTTCTGCGGCATCGTCGGCGTCACACCCACTTATGGACGCGTCTCGCGCTATGGCCTGACCGCTTTCGCCAGTTCGCTCGATCACATCGGTCCTTTCGCGCGCTCGGTGAAGGACTCGGCCACGCTGCTCTCTGTGATCAGCGGGCGCGACCTGCGCGATTCGACCTCCGCCGAAGCGCCCGTGCCGGATTATTCCGCGCTGCTCACCGGCGACGTAAAAGGCTTGAAGCTTGGGCTGCCCGTGGAGTATCTAAAACACTTGACGGGAGAATCGAGCCAGTTGATCGCGCGCGGAGTCGAGAAATTCAAAGAGCTCGGTTGCGAGATCCGTGAAATCAGCCTGCCGGCTACGGAGTACGCAATCGCCTGTTATTACATCATCGCCACCGCCGAAGCCAGTTCCAATCTGGCGCGCTACGATGGCGTGCGCTACACGTCGCGCTCGACTTCCAGTGAAACGCTCTCCGATATGTATCGCAACTCACGCGGAGAGGGCTTCGGGGCAGAGTGCAAACGTCGTATTATGCTCGGAACTTATGTTCTAAGTGCGGGATACTATGATGCGTATTACCTGAAGGCTCAGAAAGTGCGCACCCTGATCGCCCGCGATTTTTCCAACGCATTCCAAGAGGTCGATGCCATCGTGGCGCCGGTATCTCCCTTCCCAGCTTTCAAGCTCGGCGAGAAGGTCGACGACCCGTTGGCCATGTATCTCTCCGATATCTTTACCATCACCGGCAGCCTCGCCGGCATCCCGTGCATGAGCGTTCCGTGCGGGAATACCGCCGAGGGATTGCCGGTGGGCATGCAGATTTTGACGAAGCACTTCGACGAGGCCACCATGTTCCGCCTGGCCGGAGCCTTCGAACACACTCAGAGCAAACAATAGGAGACTGTTATGTCATTCACACTTCCGCCGCTTCCCTATGCGCCCGACGCGCTGGAGCCCCACATCGACAAGATGACGATGGAGATTCACCACGGCAAGCATCACAACGCCTACGTGACCAATCTCAACAAAGCCCTGGAGTCCGCTCCCGACCTTGCCGGCAAGAGCATTGAAGAGTTGCTGGCCAATAACTGCGCCATTGTGCCGGAGAACATCCGCACCGCGGTACGCAATAATGGCGGCGGACACCTCAACCACTCCATGTTCTGGAAGATCATGGGCCCGAACGCGGGCGGCGCTCCGGTGGGCAACGTGGCGCAGGCCATCACCGGCGCCTTCGGCAGCTTCGACACTTTCAAGGAGAAGTTCAATGCCGCCGGAGTGGGCCGTTTCGGCTCCGGTTGGGCGTGGCTGATCAAGACCGGTTCCGGCGTGGAAATCAGCTCTACTCCCAACCAGGACAG
>JBDTPR010000105.1:0-13367 GCA_039932635.1 Candidatus Solibacter sp. | reverse complement strand
GCGTATTCTTAATGAGGGCGTCACCCTGCCAGACGCCAAGACCGACAAGGCCTCGTCTTGAAGCCGCTCACTTTGACCGAGCGCACCTCCGCGATCACCGTGGCCAGCTCGCCGGGGGCGAGTTGGGCGATCGGCTTCATATTGCTGCGGTCCTCGTAGCGGAACGGCACGTAGCCCAGCAGGTCTTCCACCGTAGTGAGACCTTTGGCTTCGAGCATGGCCGCACGGCCGGGTCCGATTCCTTTGACGTAGGTAAGGGGAGTGGTGAGGTCCATGCCTCGTTTTCCCAGTGTACAATGCTGGACGTGAAAACTATTCTCGCGTGGATGACAATCGCGCTCTGCGCGCCCGCCGCCGACCTGCGTGTGGGCATCATCGGCACCGACACCTCGCACGTGCCCGCCTTCGCCAAATTCCTCAACGGCGACCCCAATGCCCCCGATCACATCGCCGGCGCGCGCGTCGTCGCCGCCTACAAGGGCGGCAGTAAGGATATCGAAGAGAGCGCCAACCGTGTCGATGGGTTCGCCGAGGACATCCGCACCAAATACGGCGTGGAGATTGTCCCGGACATCGCGACTCTCCTTTCCAAAGTGGACGTCGTGCTACTCACCAGCCTCGATGGGCGCGTGCACCTGGAGCAGGCGAAGCCGGTGATCGCCGCCCACAAACCGCTCTTCATCGATAAGCCGCTGGCCGCCACGCTTGAAGATGCGCGCGAGATTGCACGCCTGGCGAAGGAGGCGGGGACGCCGTGGTTCAGTTCGTCCAGCCTCCGCTTCGGCTCCATCGGCGCCGCTATGAAGTTGCCCGGTCTGACCGGCGCCACCACATGGGGTCCAGGACCTTTCGAGGCGCACCATCCGCTGGAACTGGCGTGGTACGCGATCCACCCGGTCGAACTGCTCTACACCATCATGGGCACGGGCTGTGAGAGCGTCACGCGCATCTCCGGCACCACCGCGGACGTCATCGTCGGGCGGTGGAAGGACGGACGCATCGGGACTGTCAACGCGGTGCGGCCTTACAGCGACTACGGCGCGGTAGCCTTTAAGGGGCGCGAGACCGTGGAGAGCCATCCGAAATCTGGCGCCACCGATTACCGCCCGCTGGTAGTCGAAATAGTGAAATTCTTTCAGACCGGAAAGCCGCCGGTGCCGAACGAGGAAACGTTGGAGATCTTCGCCTTCATGGATGCGGCACAACGTAGCAAAGAGCAGGGCGGGAAGCCGGTCGCGCTCCGCTAGACTATCGTCCGCCCGTCTTGGAGCGCCGCCGGCCGAGGACGATCAGCGCCAGTCCGCTGCCCACCAGGATGAGGTCCGCCGGTTCGGGCACGGCGGATGGTCCGCCGTCGGAGATGTTGCGGCCCACCAGGTTCTGCACGGGAGTGCCGGAGAAGGTGGCGTTGTGGTAGATGATGCCGTACGTGCTGCTCTGGCCAACGCTGACCGTTTCGTAATTGGCGGCGGCGGCCAACACGGCGGCATCGGTGGGATGTGCCACGTCGGTGGATTTGGAGATCCTGCCCGCGTTGAAGCCGTCGCCATTGTCGTGCATAATGTCCCAGATGGCGAGCTGGAAAGCGGCACCCTGGATCTGAGTAATCGGGTACTGGTTCTGCATCAGCCAGCCGACGCGGCGCAGATTGCCCGTGTCGGGGAAGGACATGGCCGAACTGTAGCTGCTGAAACTTATGTTGGTGAACAGATCGACGCAAAAGGTCTCGCGGCTGTAGCCGTCTACCGAGATGTTGATCGCGCCCACCCAATAAGCCTGGGCGGCCACGCCGTCCTCGTTGAAATACAACGATTGCTGCAACCCCAACGAAGCGTTGAGGCTGGTGACGATAATCGTATTGGCGAGCGCGGGGCAGGCGGTCAACAACAGCAGCAGCGCAATTTTTCGGATGGTCATCAAGAGGCAGAATAGAACGCACCGGAGCAAGCGCGTAAGTTGCCATACCGGATACAAAGTACCCGGTGACTATCAGTAGACTCATACCCTTGGATAGCGGGATAACGCTGCCTGGGGAGGGAATCGCAACAGGAATTGCGACAGGTTTCGCGACCGCCGGAGTTCGATACACTAGAAGGTACTCATGTCCAAACTGCTGGAGGGCAAGTTTGCCCTCATTCTGGGTATTGCGAACCGCTGGAGCCTCGCGTATGCGATCGCACAGGCATTCTCGCGCCAGGGCGCTACGCTGGCGCTAACCTACCTCGGTGAACGCCAGAAGGATTCCATCGAAGAGCTTTCCAAAGGCCTGAACGTGGCCGCGATTCTACCCTGCGACGTCACCAAGGACGACGACCTGGAGGCGCTCACCCAATCGCTGGTCGCCATGAACCGTCCGCTGCATGCCGTGGTACACAGCCTGGCCTTCGCCAATCGCGAAGACCTCACGCGTCCCTTCCTGCAGACCAGCCGTCCGGGCTTCCTGCTGGCCCAGGATGTGAGCGCGTACTCGCTGGTGGCCGTGGCGCGGGCTGTCGAACCGGCGATGACCGAAGGCGGATCGCTGAGTACGCTGACCTACCTGGGCTCCACGCGGGTGGTGAGCAATTACAACGTGATGGGAGTGGCCAAAGCGTCCCTTGAGGCCTCGGTGCGCTACCTGGCGAGCGAGATGGGCCAGCGCAAGATCCGCGTCAACTCCATCTCCGCGGGCCCCATCAAGACGGCATCGGCACGCGCCATCAAGGACTTCTCCACGGTTCTGGATACCATTCAGACGCGGTCGCCGCTGCGGCGTAACACCGACCCCGAAGAGGTCGCCGACGCCGCGGTCTTTCTGGCCAGCGATCTGGGGCGCGGCGTGACCGGGAATTGCCTGTTCGTGGATGCGGGCATGCAGATCATGGCGTTCTGACGTCATAATAGAGATTCGAGTCCTAATATGAAAGTCGAAGTGGTCCTCACCGAGGCGGATATCGCCCAGGAATTCGCGGAAGCAATTGAAGCTCGCGATCTGCCGGAGAAGTTCTTTTTCTGGTTCACGCGCTCGGCGGCCGAGTGGTCCGCGCTGGGCGAACACGCGGAGCTCTACGGCGGCCTGTGGGAGACCTGGAAGGAGATTGCTGCCACCGCTCCCGAAATGGTCGCGCATTTCAAGGGCAAGGTGCCGGTAATCAGTTTCGGCAGCGGCAACGGGGCGCGCGACCGGCTGTTGCTGGGCGCGTTGAAAGATGCCGGCGGCGAGTGCCAGTATTTCCCGGTCGATGCCAGCCAGACCATGCTCGAGATGGCCTGCGCGGGCGCCGACGATGAGGATATCGACACCACCGGCATCAAGGCCGACATATCCAGCCCGGTGCATCTGATCTATGCGGCGGATGCGGCCGAACCGCCGCGCCTGTTCATCATGTCCGGCAACACGATGGGGTCATTCGACCCGCTGGCGCAGATCCGTTACGTGGCGCAGTGCATGAAGCCGGGCGACCGCCTGATCATCGATGGCGAACTCCACGACGCGGTGAAGACGATGCCGCGCCGTGACAATCCCTTTGCCCGCAAGTTCCTCTCGGCGCTGCTGGCGTCGGTTGGCATCTCAGACCCGGACGGCGAAATTCGCTTCGACCAGAAGACCGATTCGCGCCACGAGGGGCTGTATCTCATCACCCGCTATTTCCGCGCCAACCGCGATGTCTCGGCCACCGTCTCGGGTGAAGAAATCCAACTGGAACGCGGCGAACGCATCGGCATGAACTTCCAGTACACGTACACGCCGGAGGCTTTCCGCTGGCTGCTGCACGATCATGGCGGGCTGGAGATCCTGCAGGAGTTCGGCAGTCCCGATTCCCGCTTCCTCACGGCAATCTGCCGCAAATAAAAATAAGCCACGGATAGACACGGATAGGCAAGAGACCGCCTTTATCCGCGTCCATCCGTGTGTATCCGTGGCCAATAGTTCTTGTGCAGGGCGCTATCGTAGAGTTATGAAAGCACTGGTCAAGAGCAAGAGCCAGCCAGGATTGTGGCTCGAGGACATCCCCGTTCCGGAAATCGGAATTAACGATGTCCTGATTCGCGTGTTGAAGACCGGCATCTGCGGTACCGATGTCCACATTTACAAGTGGGACGAATGGTCGCAGAAAACCATTCCCGTGCCGATGGCGATCGGGCATGAGTTCGTGGGACGAATCGAATCGGTGGGCTCCAACGTGTCCGATTTCTTTCCCGGCGACATCGTGAGCGGCGAAGGCCACGTGGTGTGCGGACGCTGCCGCAACTGCTTCGCGGGACGGCGACACCTGTGTGCGTTTACTAAAGGTGTCGGCGTGAATCGCCCGGGTGCGTTCGCCGAGTACATCGCGCTGCCGATGACCAATATCTGGCGGCACCACGAAGGCATCGATCTCGACATCGCCAGCATTTTCGACCCCTTTGGCAACGCCGTCCACACGGCGCTTTCCTTTCCCGTCCTGGGCGAGGACGTGCTGATCACCGGCGCGGGGCCCATCGGCATCATGGCGGCCGCCGTGGCGCGACATGCCGGAGCCCGCTTCACGGTGATCACAGACCTCAATCCCTACCGGCTGGCGCTGGCCGAAAAACTCGGCGTCACCGTGGCGGTAAACGTGAGCGAGCAGAAACTCCCGGACGTGCAGAGGAAGCTCGGCATGACGGAGGGCTTCGATGTCGGCCTGGAGATGTCGGGCAGTCCGGCAGGATTCCGCGACATGCTGGCCAACATGAGCCATGGAGCGCGCATCGCCATGCTCGGCATCCCCAGCCAGGATATGTCGATCGACTGGCGCACCGTGATCTTCAACATGCTCACCATTAAGGGCATTTACGGGCGCGAGATGTACGAGACCTGGTACAAGATGAGCGTGATGCTGCAATCCGGCCTCGACATTTCGCCGGTGATCACCCACCGCTACCATTACACGGAATACGAAAAAGGCTTCGAGGCGATGATCTCGGGAAATTCCGGGAAAGTGATCCTCAGCTGGGACTGATCACAACTCCAGCTTGCCTTGATAGACGAGGTCCTTGACGCGGAATTCCACCTCGCGTTCGGGGAACTTGAGACCGCCCAGATACAGCCGGAAGATCACCGATTTGTCGCTGCTCTTCACGGCGCGCGGGAAGACCAGCCGGAGTACTGGGTCCGAGGGCGTCGGCGGAAAATGCCCGACGATTTGGTAGCTTTTCTTGCCGATCACCATGGTGCATTCCTCTTCCATGCGTTTGGTCTCCCGCGCGTCGCCGAGTCCGGCAAGGGTCGGATAGGCGATCGCGAGAACCAGGTTTTCCTCCCGGTGGGTACTGAGAAACTCGAGGTAATCGGCATCGGGTTCCGGCAGTGCGCGCGGATTCTTCTTCAGACGCAAGCGGAGTTCGGCTTCGGCGTGCTCGATGGGCGCAGCGGTGGCCAGGTAGACGGTGACCGCAGGCGCCTGCGTAGTCTGCTGTGCCCACGGACTCTCGTGGAGGACCGTCTGAATCTGCGCGTCGGTCCAGGCTTCGGGCGGCTTGGCCTCCCAGAACGGTAGGGCGAGGAACAGAAGCCACGGGACCAATGCGTGCATAATCACAATATGGCAGCAATCCGGCTTGGCGGCGCGGAAGATCTGAAGGCGATCGCTGCGATACAGGCGTCCAGCGCCGGGGCCGCCACATGGGATGTAGGCGATTATCTCGGGCAGGGTTTCCTGGTTGCGGAGGACGCAAATCAAGTTGTCGGATTCGTGATCTGGCGCGCTGTGGCGGCGGATGAAGGCGAGATTCTCAATCTTGCGGTGGCGCCGGAATTCCGTCGCCGGGGAGTAGCCCGCGAGCTGCTGGAATTCGTATTTCGGACCTTTAAGGGTGATTTGTTTCTGGAAGTGAGGGAATCGAATGCGGCGGCTCGATATTTCTACAAATCTCTGTGTTTTCAAGAGATTAGCTACAGAAAAAGGTACTATGATTTACCCCCCGAAACTGCTATTGTCATGAAGTTTCATTCATGTTAAGGTGGCGTTAGACGGTGATGCCGTCGGAGATGAAATGGAAGAGATTACCCACCGAGCCTTTCCGAAATCCGACTCGGCGCGGCAACCTCACTGGGAGGAATTGCCCAATATGGAACGGATCGAACTGGAAGAGATGAAAGCGCATCTGATGGCTACAAATGAGGAGTATCGCGGCCTTGCCAGCCAGCACTCAGAGTTCGCCCAGAAGTTGGACGAATTGGAAGCGCTTCCCCACCTGACTACTGAGGAACAGTTGGAGGAAGTGCGGCTGAAGAAATTGAAACTCCGCTTGAAAGATCAGATGGAAGCGATCGTGAGCCACAGCCGGTCTCAGCAGGTTGCTTAACATCAGGTGCGCGCGGTAAACGGTAATTAATTTGTTTTTCTTCGACCCGGTCCCCCCTCTGCGGGACCGGGTTTTTTGTTGTTGGGTACCGCATCGCACATCGCGTTAACCATCGACAGGCTCCAAGGTTGCTCCGAAGCGATTTCGGTCATAATAGAAAAGCTTCGGAGGGTGCTGATGCGCGGGGTACAGGCAAGACGGATCGTGGTGTTGGCTGCGGCCGTGGTATCGATGGGTTGGGCGCAGAGCATTTCCAGTCTGCAATCGTCCCAAATCAATGGCGGTCCCAGCAACGTCACCGCCATCACAAGCGGCACCAACCTGCAGGCAGGCCGCTTCGCACTGTACATTAACGGCGCCTTTAATGTGGGCAACTTTGTGAGCGTTCAGTGGCTAAACCTCGCCACCAACGCCGCCACCACGCTCAACACGCCGGGGAGCGGGGGAGTGACACCGACCCAGATTACCGTCGAGGTCCCAAGCGCGCTGTTCGCCACCCTGGTGGCCAGTCCGGTGCAAGTCAAGATCACGGTGTTGGAGACCGGCGGGAGCGCCTCGGCATTCTTTACGATCAATCCTCCGCTGGCGGCCATTCAGCCCTTCCTGCCCGCGGGAACGGTGAACGTGCCGTACAGTGCGCCCTTTTACACCGGGGGAACCGCACCGATCGATGCCGGTCAGACCAACGGCAGCCTGCCTCCGGGGGTCACCGCGAATCTGATCAACGTCTCCGGCACTCCATTGCAGACCGGCGTTTACAACTTTCAGACCGTGGCGACCGATTTCTGGGGAAACCTGGTGCAAGGCAATGACGACCTTGAGATTGTCGCCGTGCCCACGATCACACAGGTCGCGCCGGGCAGTTCCGGCACTACCTCGGGGCCTGTCACCATCGTCGTCGATGGCGCCAATTTCGTGGACGCGGTGGTGTTCGGCGGCCAGACGCTGCCCGGCAGCCAGTTGCAGTGGCGAGCCAACGGCCAGGTGACTCCGCTGGCAACCACCTTTTCGAACTCGACGCGGCTCACGGCTGTGGCGCCCGGCACGCTGCTTGCCGCGCCCGTGAGTGCGGGAGTGGCTGTGCAGCAGCCGAGTCCGGCGAGTTCCCAAGTTGCTCCCTTCGCGGTGCTGCCGCCTACCATCTCGACGATCATACCGACGGGCGTCCCCGCGGGCTCCAACACCACCTTGATGACCGTGAACGGCGCCAACTTCACAACCAACGGCACCAACCTGCCCACCGTAACGGTGAACGGTATTGTGTTGGCGACGAACTTCGTCAATAGCGCCCAACTTACCGCGTCCATCCCGTCCACCCTGCTGATCTCGCCCAAGCTCTCGCCGAGCGTGAGCGTGACGGCCAATCAGAATCCCAGTTCCGCGGGCCAGAGTGTGACCTTCACCGCAAAGGTGGCAACACCGACCAGCGGCACGCCGACCGGCACCGTGACCTTCAAGGACGGAGCCGCGATTCTCACGGCCGGCGTGGCGATTTCAGCCGCAGGTGCCGCCACTTTCACCACATCGACGCTTACCGCGGGAAGCCACGGCATCACGGTGGTCTATAGCGGCGACGCTGATTTCGCGCCCAACACGTCGGCGATGTTGGCGCAGGTCGTCATCCCGGGCGCTACCGGCATGACCCTTTCGGTCACTCCGGAGGTCCCCCTGCTGGGCAGCACTGCCACCTACGAGGTGACACTGACTACGGCCACCACGCCGCCGCAGGGCTCGGTCGCGATTAACGAAGGCGCCACCTTGCTGTGCACCATCGCCTCGCTAACCGCCGGCGCCGGCAGTTCCACCGGCACGTGCAACGTCGCGTACAACAACTCCGACGCCGCGCACGGAACCGGCACCCACAAGCTGACCGCCGCGTTTACCCCGGCCCCGGGTTTTTCATCCGCCACCGCGGCGTTGAGCGTGACCGTAGTGAGCGCAACGGCCACGGCCAGCAAACCCTCGTCTTCCAACGGCGATATCTACGACTACGGCTTTGCAACGACGTTCACCTCCATCGTCAGCCCAAACGTGGCGAATCCTGCCTACGGCGGGGTGGTGAACTTTTATGACGGCGGCGTGTTGGTGGCTTCGGCTACGCCGAGTTCCACTACGGGTGTGGCAACCACGCCAAGCGTACTTTTGCCCGCGGGCAGCCATTCGATCACGGCGCAATATTCGGGCGATTTCTTCTACGCCACCTCGCCGGTTTCGGCGGCCCTGCCAATGACGGTCAACGCCAGCAGCGCAAAACCTTACATCGTGCAGGTCGTGAACCCCGGCGGCGGGACATCCAACTCCGTGCCGTTCTTCGTGCTGCCGCCCGTGCTTACCACCATTCTGCCTGTTGCCGCTCCCGTCGGATCGGCGGCGCTAAGCTTGGGCGCGACCGGTCAGAATTTCTCCAGCGGCTCGCAAATCGTCTTCAATGGGACCGCACTGGCCACGACGTTCAACAACGGCTCGCTCAGCGCTACCGTACCGTCCACACTGCTGACCAGTGCCGGAGTGGTGAACGTGTCGGTGACCAATTCCGTCGGCGCAAACACCCTGCCGTTTAGCATCCTCTCACCGGCGCTCGGTGCGATTTCGCCGGTGAGCGTCCTCGCCGGATCGGCCGGCGTCAGCCTGGTGGTTACGGGCGCGAATTTCGTCCCCGGCTCGCAGGTATTGTTCGACGGCGCGGCTTTGACCACCATCTTCGGCAGCGCGACCTCCCTGACAGCCAGCGTTCCCACCACTCTCATCAACGCTGCTAAAGTAGCCACGATCTCCGTGGCGAATCCCGGTCTCTCGGGCAACGTGACGACGGGACTTCCCTTCTCTGTCGTGGGCACATTGTCGATTGCGACCACGTCCCTTCCCCAAGGCACCTCCGGCGCAAATTATTTCGCCGTGGTGACGGCCAGGGGCGGCACGCCTCCGTACACATGGTTGGCCACCGGGTACCCGCCCGCACTCTCCATGAACGCCTCCACCGGCGCGCTCTCCGGCCTGCTACAGGCTAGCGGCACTTTCACGGTCAACGTGGTGGTGACAGACGCAGCCAAATCGTCGGCCAGCGCGCAGTTCGCGCTCGCGATCTCTCCGCCTCCTGTGACCGTTACACCGAGTGCAGGACTGCCCAACGGTACCGTAGGCGTAGCCTATTCGGGTTCCGTTTCCGCGACCGGCGGCGCAGGGCCGTATACCTTCTCGCTGGGAGGCGGCAGTGTGCCGGACGGCTTGAGTTTCTCTTCCGCCGGCTTTGTGACCGGCACGCCCAAAACTCCGGGCCGCTTTACCTTTGTCGTGGTTGCCACCGACGCTAATGGCGTAACCGGCTCCCGCGATTCCAGCATAACGATTCAACCCGCGCCGCTGATTATCACCGGACCCACGCAGACCGATCCGACTGTGGTCGGTACGCCCACCACGATCACGTTCACCGGCACGGGCGGAGTCGGGCCCTACCGCTTCACGCCGTGCAGTGCGCCGCCCCCTGGCCTGACCTTCAGCGGCGGAGTCCTCTCCGGCACGCCGACCACTGCCGGAACCTTCACGTTCTGCCTTGTGATTGCCGATAGCACGGGCGCCACGGTTACCAAAACCAACACGCTGACGATCACCGACACGCCCCCCAAGGTGACTCTGGGCGGCACGCTGGCCGATGCCAAGGTCGGCGTGGCGTACTCCGCCCAGATTACCGCCGGCGGCGGTAGCGGCCCATACACCTATTCGGGCGCGGGCTTGCCTGACGGACTGACCCTCTCGTCCTCTGGTGCCATAAGCGGCACGCCTTCCACCGACGGTGCATTCTCCTTCACCGCCAGCGTCACGGATTCCAAGGCCGCCACCGCTTCCACCACGTTCAGCATTAAGATCGCGCCCGCCGACATCGTCATCCTCACGGCGTTGCTGCCCGATGGCGTGGTGGGCACGCCGTACTCGGCAACCCTGAGCGCTTCGGGCGGCAACAAAAGCTATACGTGGACCATCAGCGGCCTGCCCGACGGCCTCACGGCGACAGCCGCTGGCGTCATCTCCGGCACGCCGGCGACCGCCGGCAAGTCCACGGTCACAGTGAACGTGCAGGACTCCACGGGCACCGCAAGCGCACGGCGCACCACGCTGATCCTCACCATCCTGCCCGCGACTCTGGTGATCGGCACCGGTACGCCTCCCAACGGCACGGCGGGAACGGCTTACTCGTTCGCGATCCAGGTCTCGGGCGGCACGGCGCCGTTCACCTATAGCGCTACGGGCTTGCCTGCGGGCCTGACTATTTCCGCGGCGGGCGTAATCTCCGGGACTCCGACGGCGCCGGGCACTTCGAACATCGTGGTGACGGTGAAGGATGCGGCCGGAATTACCACCACGAGGGGTTTCACAGTGACGGTCGGTCTTCCGCCCGCGCCGCCGCTCAATTTCTCGGGCGTGAGCGACACAGCAAATCCGCTCCAGCAGTCGCGCCTGGCGGTGTCGCTGGGCAGCCCATATCCGGTGGATGTGGTGGTGACCTTGACGCTGACATTCGCCCCCGACAGCGGCCCGGACGATCCGACCATTCAGTTCTCGAGCGGCGGACGCTCCGCACGTATCACGGTGCCGGCGGGTGCGACCGCGGGTGCCACCGATGTGGGCATCCAGACGGGTAGCGTGGCGGGCTTGATCACGATTACATCGCAACTGCAGGCGTCGGGGCAGGAGATAACGCCGTCGCCCGCCCCACGGCGCACCATACGGATCGCGGCCACGGCTCCGGTGATCGTGACCGGTTCGGTGACGGCGGTGCGCAATGCCACCGGCTTCACGGTTTCACTGAGCGGCTATGTGACCGATCGCGAGATGACGCAGGCGATCTTCACCTTCGCGGGCAGCAATCTGACCACGACCACACTCACGGTGAATATCGACGCGATGTTCGCGCAATACTTCGCCACCCCCGCCGCCATAGCGACGGGCAGCCAGTTCACCTTCACGCAGCCCTTCACCGTGACGGGGAGCACGCAATCGATCACCTCGGTGACCGTGACGCTGGTCAACCGAATCGGCCAATCGGCCGCGGTGACTGTGAATCTGAATTAGCTTCCGAGGATGCGAGCCGCGACCCAAGCAGAGCCACGACCGCAAGGGAGTGTTATCGTCTTGGGATTCCGCTTGAGGAGGGAGAAAGAACGGGGCTGCTTGCGCAGCCCCGAGTTGCCCGATGAAGGGCAACACTCTCTTGTTTCCAAGCCGGAACCCCTTCCGCGCCATTGGAAGGTGTATCGGCCTGAGTTGTTTTTATGATAGATCCCTAGGTGCCTGAAGCATATACGGGAAACGTCGTATTCTAGCTTAAGCCTTGGGCGCTACCATAGAAGTAATGGCTGCCGGGTGGAGCAAACGCACCGTCTTACGCGCTGGGTTCGGCGCGGTGATCGCGGTGCTGGTGCTCTCCGCGGTGGAAGCCTACCGCATTCAGGTGAGCGTGTCACGGCAACACCTGGAGATCTACCGCCATTTCGTGGAGCAGGAGGACGCGCTCAGCACGCTGCGCCGCAACCTGTGGTTGGCGGGCAATCATGTGCGCGATTTCTTTATCCAGAACACGCCCGCTCAGGGGGCCGAACTGGTGGCCCAGTTAAGCAGGCTGGAAGCCGAAGATGAGCGTGCGCTCCAAGTGCTGCAGCGCGCACCCAGCCATCGCGCCGTGGTGCCGGAGTTGCGCCGCAGCATTAACGAATTCTGGGTGATCGCCAAGCGGCTTCCGGAGACGATGCTGCATGCAACCAACGACCAGGAGATGGCATTCCTCCAAGGCGAGGTCGTGCCGCGGCGCGGCGAACTCTATGGCGCGCTCCGCGAGGTAACGCTCGCCGACCAGCGCATGCTGGAGAACAGTGAAGGCGAGTTCGCCGGCACGCGTCGCCGGGCCGCCGAACGGCTGCTGCTGATGCTCGGTCTCGGCGTGTTGCTCAGTTGTATGGTGATGACCATCAGCCTGCGGCACGCGGAAAGCCTGGAGCGCGAAGCCGACCGGCACGTGGCCGCGGTGGAGCAGGCCAAACAGGAATTACAGCAGCTCTCCGCGCGCCTGCTGGAAATCGAGGAAGAAGGCCGGCGCCGCCTTTCCCGCGAGTTGCACGACGAGATCGGCCAGAGCCTGGCGCTGTTGCAGATCGAGATTTCGCACGCGCAGGCGCTGCTAGCCACGCCAGGCCGGCTGGAAGATCGCTTGAGCCGCGCCCGCGAACTGGCCGAGCGCACGGTGCAGAACATTCGCAACATCTCCGGACTGCTGCGGCCGGCGCTGCTCGACGATCTGGGGCTGGTGCCGGCGCTGCAATACCAATTGGAAGAGTTCCTGCGGCGCAGCGGGATCGCCTGCGAATTCACCGAGGACGGGGTGCAGGATCAGTTGCCCGACGCCGTGAAAACCTGCGTGTACCGGGTGGTGCAGGAGGCGCTGCATAATTGCGAGAAGCATTCCGGCGCGCGCAAAGTGCGCGTGACGGTGCGCCAGTTGAACGATGCCCTGCTGGCCGAGGTGGAAGACGATGGCTGCGGCTTCGCGTCGAGCGCGCGCCGCTCCACCGGTCTGGGACTGCTCGGTATGCGGGAGCGCTCGGCCAATGCGGGCGGCTCCCTGAATATCGATTCGGCGCCCGGCCAGGGCACGCGGATCGCGCTGCGTATCCCGCTGGCGCCCGCCAAATACGAGGTCAATGCCTGATGTCCGTTCGCATTCTGTTAGCCGACGACCACACGATGATGCGCCAGGGATTGCGGCGTATCTTGGAAGGCCAGGGCGATTTCGACATCGTCAACGAATCCAGTTCGGGAATCGAAGCTGTGGAGGCGGCGCGGCTACTGAAGCCCGACGTCGCCATTGTGGATGTTGGCATGAAGGAACTCAATGGCATCGAGGCGACCGCGCAGATTCTCAAGCATTCGCCGCACACCGCCGTGCTGATTCTCAGTATGTACGACGATGAGCGTTACGTGCTGCGGGCGGTGCGCGCAGGCGCGCGCGGCTACGTGCTCAAGAACTCGGCGGGCGATGAGTTGATTCAGGCGATCCGGGCGGTGCAGCG
>JBDTPR010000104.1:0-13407 GCA_039932635.1 Candidatus Solibacter sp. | reverse complement strand
CCATCGAAGTAGCGAGTGATGTCGAGCAGGTCGGCCTCTTCCTTGAGATGTTCGTGGTCGGTGCCGCTGGCGAGGTAGAGGCGGAGTCCGCGGCCGCGCAGATCTTCGAGCATGGCGCGGGTGCCCGGGACCAGGAAGTGATCGTGCGCCACACTGCGATCGCGGAGTTGCTGGATGCGCTGCCCGGAGACGGCGAAAAGGCGGTTGAGGAAGTCCTGCTTGTACTCGCGCGCGTTCAGCGGAGTGCCGCCGCGGCGCGTGACTTCTTCGGCGAGCGCTTCCATTTGACAGAGCGTGTCCTGGCCGGTGAGACGCCAGATGAAAGGCTCCACCACATTGCGCAGCGCCTCGGGACTCTCTCCGGTGCCGAGTTCGGAAAGCACTTCGAGCATCATGGGGATCATGATGTCCATCCAGCCTGCGCGGATCAGAGATACGGTGCCGTCGAAATCAAATACCGCTACGCGGGCACAGGGAGCCGCGACTCCGGGGTGAATGGTTTCGACCATGAATCTTCAATTGTAGCGACCCTCAGCGCGAAGACAGGCAAGACAAAAGCAGCGCCTACCAGACTGATGTGGCGGTGCCCTTACAGACTATGGCAGAAGCCGCAGCCGGTATCGGCGGTGGAATGGGTTCGTTCGACCTGGCCGTGGTGGGCCAGCAGCGCAGTGGTATTGGCGTTGGGCAGCGGTACATTGAGTCCCGCGCCTCCATCGCAGCGCAGGGCGCCGCGATTCCAGGAAACCAGGGAGACGGGCCGGTTGGCGGCCAGTTGGACCGCAGCTTCGCGCGCCGGAGCACGGTAGAGATCGAGCGCGTGCGAGCGGCTAGCGGCATATCCGCCCGCCACAATCAGGCACACGCCGGCGGCCACGGCGAGCACGGCGCCGCGGAATTCGCGCTGCGCCGTCCGGGTGAATCCGAGACGTTCGCCGAGTGCGTCGGGCGCCTTGACACCGCCCAAACCGCGCGCCAGTTCGCGTTCCAGCCAATCAGACATACGAGTTTCCTTTCAAATGCGACAAGCGGCGCTCCAGTACCTTATGGGCACGATTCAAGCGCGACGCCACGGTACCCAGTGAGCACCCCAGCACTTCAGCGATCTCTTCGTACGCCAGCCCCTCGGTATAGCGCAGCACCACGACGATGCGCTGATCGGGCGGCAGCTTTTCGACCGCGCTCTGTACCCGATCGTTCAACTGGGCGCGCATCAGGCTATGGAGCACGTCGCCCGGAGAGCGGAGCACCTCCATGACCTCTTCGGCCATGGGGATGGTGCGCCACGAGCGGCGCTTATGGTCGAGGCAGCTATTGACCACCAGGCGGTAGACCCAGGTGCTGAACGCCGAGTCGCCGCGGAACTCGCCCATTGAGGAGAAGAGTTTCAGGAACGTGTCCTGGGCGATATCCATGGCCAGCGATTCCTCGCCGGTGAAGCGGAGTGCGATGGAGTAGATTTTGTCCTTATGCGATTCGAATAGAGCACGGAAGGCATCCCGCTCGCCACGGCGGCAGGCATCGATGAGTTCGCGGTCGGCCGCTTCCAGCACCATCCAGCTCATAAGACGATGATAGCCCGGATTTCCTTCCCTAAAAATGAAGAGGGGGCCGGGACAGGATAGCATTGGCAGCAGCGCCGGTAAACAACCGGCGCGCAGGATGCCATCCTGCCCCACAGCACTGGAGTGCTAGAAGCGGACCTTGGCTCCCAGCTGGATTTTGCGGGAACTGCTCGATACGCTGTTGCGGATGCGGCCAAAGGTCGAGCTGGTGATGTCCGTGGTGGGCCCACCGAAGCTCGGCGTATTAGTGAGGTTGGTGGCATCGGCGCGGAATTCGAGGCGCACGCGCTCCGTGACCGGAACGCGCTTGAGCAGGGAGGCGTCGATTTGGAACCAGTGCGGTCCGATGAAGAAGTTGCGGCCGGTATTGCCGAACTGTCCCGCGCCCGGAGCCGAGAATTTGGCCCGATCCGCTGCGTCGAAATACCAGAGCAGACCGTTGGCCGGATCGGTGAACGCAGTACCGTCGCCGCGGCCGCAGCTATTGCAGTTGGCGGTGGATTGGTTGACGTTGCTCACCGTATTGGCGCCCGAGAAAGCGGTAAACGGACGACCGCTGGTCACGCGGCCAAGACCGGTAGCCTCCCACCCGCCGAGCACGCGATCGACCAGTCCGTTGGCATTGTGCAGGAAGCGCTTGCCTTTGCCGAAGGGGAGTTCGGCCACCACATTCCACTGGAAGGCGTGGCGGCGGTCGAAATCGCTATAGGCATAATTGAGGCGGCGATTGTTGATGTCGAACGGGGTGTCGGCGGCGGTAGAAGCATTGCCAGTGCCCACCACGGTGAGGGTCGGATCGAAGGAGCGGGTGTCCAGCGACTTCGACAAGGTGTAGGCGGCGTTGAACGAGATGCCGTTAGAGAAGCGGCGCGTGATCTGTGCTTCGAGGGCATTGTAGGTGGAGAAATCGTTGGAATCGAGCACGTTGAGGCTGCTGTACTGAGGGAAGGGAATCAGCACGAAGGGCTGATTGGCGGAAAGCGCGGTGACCGATACGCCGTTCTGTAGGCGGGTGGCGATGGAGGCCGCGAGAGCGCCCACCGAGTTTAGCGTCAGGTTGGAGGCGTTGAGGCGGCGCACCATTTGCGAGCCGGTCTCGCCGGCGTTGAGGCGCGTGTCCTTGCTGAGGAGGCTGTTCATCAGCGGAGACTCGCCGCCGGCCTTCACGATGTTGAACGCATCCAGGAAGCCGTTGGTGTAGATCTGGGTCTGGTTGACGTTGTAGGCGCCCAGCAGGTGCGTGCCGCGGCGGCCGATGTAGGCGATGTCCACGATGGTGTTGCGCGCCACTTCGCGCTGGATGTTGAGCGCCCACTGGTGCGTGCGCGGCGTCTTGAGGTTGGGGTCCACCACGGTGTTGGAGCCGGTAGAGTAGGGCGCGGGCTGATACAGAGCGCTGGGCTTGGTGGTGGGCGCGTTGAGCGCGGGCAGATTGGCGAGGCGTCCGCCGTTCTGGCCGTAATCGGTGTTGATGGCCGCGAAGGCTGCGCCCGGCAGGTTCACCAGGATGGTGGATGCCACCACGAAGTTGTTGATGCGGTCATACGCGATGCGGTAGTTGGCGCGGATCGACGTCTTGCCGGTGCGGAACGGATCCCAGGCGAACCCGATGGAGGGTCCGAAATTGCCCATCTGATTTTTGAACAGTTTGCCCGGAACCCAGGTCACGCTGTTGCTGGGTGAACCGCCGGCCACGATCGGCTGGTTAGGTACGCGGATGTTGTCATCCGGGGTGGTGGGCGAGAGGCGGATTTCGTAGCGCAGGCCGATATCCAGGGTGAAGTTGGGGCGCAGCTTCCAGGTATCCTGCGCGTACATCTCGTATTCGGGATAGCGGGTGTCGAACAGGAAGGTGCTCTTGGCCCACTGATCGCCCTGGCCGACGAAGCCGCGGTCGATCTGTCCGACGCGGCCCAACTGGTAGTTGATGTGCGATTGGAAGAGCGGGCGATCGAAGGCGGTATTGAGATCGGCGGGCAGGCCGAAGGTGGCCGGGTCCACGGTGTTGATGCCGGTGGAGAAGTTGACTTCCTCCGCCGCGTTCAAACCAGCTACGGAGCCACGGATATCTTCCTCGCGTACGCGGCGGAAATTGCCGCCGAACTTGAAGTTGTGCGCGCCGCGGAAGTACGCGAAATTGTCCACCACCTGCCACGTGCTTACGACGCGCGAGTTGCCGAAGTAATACTGCTGGGCGTTATCCACCGGGGTGCCGGTGAAGGAAATCTTGTCGAGCGATTCGGGCTGGCCGAAGATCGGGTCGTAACGATTCTGGCCGACCACGAATTCGTTGGTCATGCGGCTGGTGGGCGTGAAGCGCCAGTTGATGGCGAAGTTGCGCGGTCCGCGTAGGGTGTTGACCTGGCAGGGGCCGCCGGGGAAGATCGGCTGGCCGCCGTTGACTACGTCGCAGAGGCTGTCGTCGCGGCCCCAGGCCACGCGGCCGTAGACCGTATTCTTGGCGCCGATGATCTGGTCGATTTTGATGGTCTGATCGTGCTGGCGCTCGGAGGCCTGTGCGCTGAAGATGTAGCCCGCGGTGTTGAGTCCGTCGCCCAGATTGAAGTTGTTGGGCAGCGGCATATTCTTGAGTTCGGCGGCGACGGTGGGATCGTACCCGATACGCTGGGGATCGTTCTGCCCGATGTTGTAAGTGCCGATATTCAGGCCGGCAAGGGGATTGCCGGCGGCGTCCACCGAAGCGGCGGCGGTACCGGCCGGCTGATTGCGTCCGCCTTTGACGTACCGGAGGACGCCGGTGCGCGCGGTGGCGGTGTAAACGGTACGCGTGGTGGCGCGGCTGGAGCGGGCGCGCAGGGCTTGAATCTGGCCGAAGAAGAAGGTCTTGTTCTTGATCACGGGACCGCTGACGCTGCCGCCGTAGATATTTTGCTGGAGCTGCGGCTTAAAGATGTTGTCGATGTTGTTTTCCCACTCGTTGGCATTGAGGCGCGGAGTGCGGTAGAACCAGAAGCCGTCGCCGTGGAAGGTGTTGGAGCCCGAGCGCGTGACCATGGCCACCTGGCCGCCCGAGTTGCGTCCGTTCTCGGCGGTGTTGTTTCCGGTGAGGACGCGCATTTCTTCGAGCATGTCGGGGTTGAGGCGGAAGGAGGTGGTATTGCTGCCGCCCTGGCTGGAATCGTTGACGTCAATGCCGTCCAGCGTGTAGTTCCAGGAGCGGTCGCGCGCGCCGTGCACGTGGATGCCGCCGCCGGTGGGCGCGCCGGAGACGACGCCGGGCTGGGTGATCACCAGGTCCAGCGGATTGCGTCCGCGCGAGCCGACCACCGGCAGATCTCTCACCGCGGTGCTGGAAATCAGATTGCCATAGTTGCCGGAGTTGCTGGTCTGCACGACTTCGGACGAAGCCTGCACTTCCACCGTGTCGACGACGGCGCCGACTTCAAGTTTTACGTTAATTGTGGTCGGCTGTCCGATGTTTACCTGATTGTTGCGCGAGCTGTACTTGCGGAAGCCCTTGGCTTCCACATCCAACTGATAGTTGCCGGATTGCACGGCTTCGAAGGCGAAGGTGCCGGCGGAGGACGTCTTCGCTTCAAAGGCGAGGCGTGTTCCTTCATTGGTTAATTTTACGGAAGCTTCGGGCACGACGGCCCCGGTGGCGTCCTGCACGGTCCCGAGGACGCGCGAAGTTGTGCCCTGCGCGAAAGCAGCAGAGCATGCCAATAGACATAGCGCTAGCGAGTTAAGACCTCTATTACCCATACGGGCGAGGATAACAGATCCATGACAGTGCCGTATAGGTTTCAAGTTAAGTCGAAAAACCACTTAGCAACCGCTCCCTCACGGTCGCGGCTCTGATGGGAGTTAGCTCGAGGGTGATCGGAGGGCCGCTTCGACTCCTCGGGCGCTGAGTTCTTGCAGGAGCTGAATTACCGCGGGAGAGTGCGGCGCATCGCCAGGGACTACGATGGCCCAGCGCAGATTCTCGCGGAATTCTTTTGTGCTGATGGTCCACTCGGAGAGTTCGGGCGGAGTCACGGCGCCGATGCGGATTACGGACCAGTGGCGCAGCAGGGCGCACGCCTCTTCCCAGGTGGGCTTTCTGCCCCGCACGATGAAATGATTGTCGCCGTGTACCAGAATGCCGAGCACGCAGCCTTCAGGATACAATCGAAACGGAGCTACGTTGCTTCTATGCGCCTGGCCTGCATTTGCGCCCTGGTAGGTTTCGCGATCCCCGCCTTCGGCGAGGGGATCACGATTGTGCTGGATTTCCAGGGTCCGCGGTCGGAACCGGCGATCAAGGAGATGAAGCGCGAGTTCTCCGACATTATGAAAGAGAGCGCGGTGCGCTTCGATTTCCGATCTCGGGCGGAGGTAACGGGCGACTCGGCGGATCTGGTGATCGTGAAGTTCAGTGGCAAGTGCGTGCTGGAACCGGCCGGCTATTTATATGATGAGCGCGGTCCGATGGCCTTCACCTATTCGACGGACGGAGTGGTGCAGCCCTTCAGCGCGGTGGCGTGCGATAAGGTCACATCGGCGATTCGCCCGGCGATGTCGGGCGGCGATTTCGCCAAGGCGGACATGTTGTTGGGGCGGGCGCTGGGACGTGTGCTGGCGCACGAGGTAGTGCACATGCTTTCGAAATCGGGCGAGCACGGGCGGGCGGGCGTGGCGAAGACGTCGCTGTCGGGCAGCCAGTTGATCGCGCCGGAACTGCGGTTGGGAGCCGCGGATCTCGAACGGATGCACAGTCATATCCCGTCAATCAAATAAATTCATTCGACAGGGTCGTCTTTCTCTGGTAACATTCCCCTAATCTGTTATCGTCAGCGCCCATCCGGCGCGACGGTCGCTCCTGGTTTTCGAGCGGTGCCAATGTTCGGCACAGTACCAACCGAAAACTTGCGGAGCGGCCTTGAAAATACCAAAATTCAAATCCTCAAGCGCCAGCAAATCAAAACCAGAGGTGTGTTCATGAACATCGGACTGACTCAGGACCAAAGGAATGACTTCGTGAAACGCGGTTTTTCGCGCCGGAATTTCGGGCGACTAGCCGCTCTGATGACAAGCGGCGCGGCCTTGCCGTTCTTCAACGAACCGGCGATGGCGCAGCTCTCCGCGATACGCGGGCCGATGCCGGCGGACGCGGTCAAAATCAATGCAAATGAGAATCCGCTGGGACCTTGCGAAGAGGCGCTGGCGGCGATCCACAGGATTGCTAAGGACGGCGGGCGGTACCTGTACGAGGAGACCTTCGGATTTCAGGAATTGCTGGCAGAGCAGGAGGGCGTGAAGCCGAATTACGTGCAGCCCTATGCCGGATCGAGCGCTCCGCTGCATCAGGCGGTGCTGGGCATGACCTCGCCGACCAAACCATTTGTGACGGCGGATCCGGGTTATGAGGCTCCCGAGCGCGCAGCGCAATTCATCGGCACCAAAGTCATCCGCGTGCCGCTCACGAAGACCTATGGGCACGACGTAAAGAAGATGGCGGAGGCGAGCGCGGACGCGGGCCTGATTTACATCTGCAACCCGAATAATACCACCGGTACGCTGACGCCGCGCGAAGATATCGAGTGGCTGATGGCGAATAAGCCCAAGGGCAGCGTGCTGCTGCTGGACGAGGCGTACATACATATCGCGGGCGCGAAGACCTGCTCGGACATGGTTGCGCAGGACAAGGACATTGTGATTTTGCGGACGTTCTCCAAGATCTACGGGATGGCGGGCCTGCGCGCAGGCGCCGCGATCGGCCGGCCGGACCTGCTGGAGAAAATCCGACCGTGGACCTCGGGGGCGCTGCCGGTGACCGGCATGGTGGCGGCGACGGCGAGTCTGAAATCGAAAACGCTGGTGCCGGAGCGCAGGAAAATTATCGGCGACGTGCGCAGAGACGTGCTCGGCTTCATGGACAAAAACGGCTTCGAATACATTCCCTCCGTCTCGAATAAATTCATGGTCAACGTGAAGCGGCCGGGCGCCCTGATTATCGAAGCGATGGCGAAAGAAAAGGTCTTCATCGGCCGGGTGTGGCCCAGCATGCCGAATCACGTACGCGTCTCGGTGGGCACGCAGGCGGAAATGGATAAGTTCAAGACCGCGTTCCTCAAGGTGATGGCTTGACCTCATACGCGCGCAGGATACATTGGCGCGCGCGGGGTTACGGTTGGCCGGGACTGGTGGGCGATCTTTCGGGCGGCGTGATCGCGGCATTGATCGCGCTGCCTTACGGACTGGCGATGGCGTCGCTGATGGGGTTGCCGCCGGTGCTGGGCGTCTTCACGTCGATTCTGACGGCGCCGATCATCGCGGCGCTGGGGCGCAATCCGGTGCTGATCGGAGGGACGGCGAGCGCCACGGTGCCGTTCATCGCGATGGCGGTGCGCAGCCAGGGGATCGGCGGGGCGGCCAAGGTGTCGATTGTGGCCTCGGTGATCATGATGGCGTTCTGCGTCATCCGATTGGGTCGCCACATCGCGCGTGTACCGCACGCGGTGGTGACGGGGTTCTCGTGCGGGATCGGCGCGATGATGTTGATCTCTCAGATGGACATCATCCTGGGTGTGGATTCGGCGGCAACGCGCGCGGCGGGCTCCACGCTGGCGCAAGTCGGCGTACTGCTGGAGCGGATCGGCGGCATGCGTGGGGCGCCGTTAGTGCTCGGCGTGATGGTGATGGCGGCGGCGTCGCTGGCCGCGCGCTGGTCGCCGCGCGCACCAGCGCCGCTGATCGGTGTGGCGCTGGCGGTTTTCACGGCGCGCGCTCTCGGCATTCACGAGCGCGAGATCGGCGCCATGTCGTGGACCGTGCCCCCGTTCGCGGGATTCGCGTGGAGTCCGCAGGACGTGTTCACGGTGCTGCCTTCGGCCTTCGCGCTGGCCTTTGTGTCGAGCGTCAACATTCTGATTACGTCGCGCGTTGTGGAACATTTCAGAGGGCGCCACAAGCGGTCTATGCCTACGGATGCCGATGCGGAACTGGGGGCCTACGGAATCGCCAACATCTGCGCGGGTATGTTCGGAGCGCCGATGAGTGTGGGGATCCCGGCGCGTAGCCTGGCGGTGGTGCGCTGCGGCGGCAGCACGCGCGTGGCGAACCTGGTGCACGCGGTGGTGCTCGGCATGATCCTGTGGGTGGGCTCGGGGGTGGTGTCGCATATTCCGCTGCCCGCGCTCGCCGGGGTGACGGCATGGATGGGGCTCTGCCTGCTGGATTGGAGCGCATGGCGGAGGCTGCCGAAGATGAGCCGGGTGGATGCGGCGGCATTCCTGGCCACGGCGATTTCGGTGCTGGCGGTGAACGCCGTGCTGGCGGTCGCCATCGGCTGCTCGATATATGGTTTGAAATTCATCTACGTGCGATGGGTGCGTCCCGAGGTTGGCCAGGCAGCGTGGCCGGTCCAACACGAGGCCGAGTAGCACAGGTCCTAATCCAAAACCGGCCGGACCAAGAGGTCCGCCGAACAACAAGGGGAGACGTGTATCTATGAAGGCAACGACGATTTTCGGCGCCCTGCTAGTCTCGGGTGCCCTATGGGCGCAATCGTATTTAGGCGCGGTGCGCGGCACGGTGTTGGACGGCTCCGGCAAGACCATCGGAGAAGTCAAAGTGACGCTCCTCGATGAAGGCGGCGGCGGCCAGCGTGCCAGCATCTCGACGGCGGAGGGCTTCAGTTTCAGCCAGGTGGTGCCGGCGACGTATAGCGTGATCGCCGAGGCTCCGGGGTTCAAGCGCTTCGAGCGCAAGCACGTGATTGTGGCGACGCAGGAGACGGTGTCGCTGGACCTCAAGATGGAAATCGGTTCGGTCAGCGAGAGCGTGCAAGTGACCGAGGAAGTGCCGCTGATCGATACGTCAACGGCGTCGCAGGGACAGGTGCTGGATCATCAGCAACTGGCGGATCTGCCCAACCTGGGGCGCAATCCGTTCATGATGTCGAAGCTGGCGCAGAACGTTACGCCGGTGGGCGATCCGCACTACAACCGGATGCAGGACCAGAGCGGCTCGTCGCAGATCTCGATCGCGGGCGGTCCGGTGCGCGGCAACAATTATCTGCTGGATGGTATTCCGATTACGGACGCGGCCAATCGCGCGATGATCATCCCGACGCTGGAAGCGGTGGAGCAGGTCAAGGTGCAGAGCAATACGTACGATGCGGAGATGGCGCGCACCGGCGGCGGCATGTTCAATACGTATCTGAAATCGGGCAGCAACGAAGTGCACGGGAGCCTTTTCGGTTCGATGCGCCAGACCACGTGGGCGGCCAATAATTTCTTCAACAACGCGGCTGGTATCGCGCTGCCGCAGCAGCCGAATCGCAATTTCGGCGCTAGCTTCGGCGGGCCCGTCGTGATTCCCAAGGTTTACAACGGCAAGAATAAAACGTTCTTCTGGCTGGCGTGGGAAGGCTACCAGGATACGCAGTCCAATACCTCGCAGTTCTCCGCGCCGACAGCGCTGGAGCGAATCGGCGACTTCTCGCAGAGCAAGGCTTCGGGCGGCGGACTCAATGTGATTTACGATCCGAAGACTACCGTCTGCGTCGGCAGCACCTGCACGCGCACTCCATTCGCGGGCAACATGATTCCGGCGGACCGTTTGAATCCGGTTGGCTTGAAGATCGCTGCGACTTATGTGCAGCCGCAGACCGTGTCGGCATTTTATGGCGCGCCGAATTTGACGCAGGCTGCGCCGTTGGCTTCCAAGGCATCGCAGAAGACGGCGAAGCTCGATCACCAGGTAACGAATTGGTGGCGCGCGAGTTTGAGCTACTTGCGCTACTATTCGCTGGAGCCGGGCAACACGTGGTTCTCGACCGTTTCATCGCCCGACCAGTGGCGACTCGAACGCCGTGTGGATACCACGCAGTTCAATAATATGGTGACGATCTCGCCGACCACGGTGCTGACGGTCCGCTACGGCTTCAATCGCTTCCCGAATTATGGCTACCAGGTGAGCCAGGGCTTCAACCTGGCGTCGCTCGGTTTCGACCCGAGCTACGTGGCGTCGATCCCTTCGCCGACATTCCCCAACGTCACGATGACTTCGCAGTACAGCCTGGGGACGAATAACAATTTCTACTACGTGCACCACTCCAAGAATTTTTCGTCCGGCCTGGCGAAGTATGCGGGGCGGCACAATCTGAAGGCGGGCTTCGATTACCGCCGCATACACGACGATGGCAACGATTTCGCGAACTCCGCGGGAGCGTTCACGTTCAACGGTGTGTTTACCAGGTCGACGCCGCTCACCGCGGTCTCGGGCACGGGCGCGGATCTAGCGGATATGCTGTTGGGCGCGCCCTCGGCGGGCACCGGCTACATTCCGACGAAGCTTTATGAGTATGCCGACTACTACGGCGCGTACTTCCAGGACGACATACGCATCACCAAGTCGCTGACCCTGAACGTGGGCCTGCGCTGGGAGCGCGAGTACGGGCTGCAGGAGAAGAACAATTCGATGGTGGTCGGCTTCGACACGCGGACGGTCAACCCGCTGGCGGCCAATGTCACCGGCATTCTGCCGAAGGGCGTGATTCAGTTCGCGGGCGTGAACGGTAACAAGAACAACGTGATGAATCCGAATCTGAATAAGCTGGCGCCGCGCATCGGCATCGCGTGGCAGGTGGCTCCGAAGACTACGATTCGGGGCGGCTATGGATTGTACTGGGCGCCGCAGATCGCGATCGGCACGCCGTACAATCCGCCGGGCTACACGTCGACGTCCTCGTATGTTGCGTCCAACGACGGCAATGCGACTCCGGCCAACAGCTTGACGAATCCGTTCCCCGCCGGGTTGGCGAAGCCCACCGGCAGCACCCTCGGCGACTTGACCGGCATCGGCCAGAGCCTCACGCTGATCGATCCGAATTCGCGCTCGCCGCGCGTGCAGCAGTACTCGTTCGACGTGCAGCGCGAACTGCCGTGGGGCGTGGCGATGGAAGTGGGCTACGTGGGGTCACACTCCACGCACCTGACGCAGGCGACGGCGAACATCAATATCAATGCGCTGAATCCGGCGCTGCTCTCGCAGGGTTCGGCATTGACGGCGACGGTGTCGAATCCTTTTTACAACAAGGGCGGCCAGGGCGTGATCGGTGCGGCGACCGTCAGCCAGGTGCAGTTGCTGCTGCCGTTCCCGACTTTCAGTACGATCAATCTGCAGTTCAACGACGGCAGCTATGCACGCTACGATTCTCTGGTGGCGAAGGCGCAGAAGCGCATGAGCAAGGGTGTCACGGTGCTGTCCACGCTGACGTGGTCGCGCAATCACGATGCCAGCTCGGGCGGGGCGGGGAACTTCCTGAATTCGGGCGCCAGCGGTCCGCAAAATCCTTACGATTTGAAATCGGAGTACAGCCTGTCGAACGTGGATACGCCGCTGCGCTGGTCCACGGGCTTCACGGTGGAACTGCCGTTCGGCAAGGGGAAGAAGTTCATGAGCACGGCAAAGGCGCTGGATTACGCGGTGGGCGGCTGGTCGATCAATGCGATCAGCGTGTATCAATCCGGCTTCCCGCTACAGATCACGCAGAGCACGAATAATAATTCAGTGTTCGGGTACGCGAGCCAGCGGCCGAGCGCGAGCGGGACGGTATCGCCGGTGACCAGCGGCAGCCTAACCAGCCGTCTCGGAAACTACATCAATAAGGACGCGTTCCTCACCACGCCGCGCGGGTCGTTCGGCAATCTCTCGCGGACGCTCGACATGCGCGGACCGGGACAGGCGAATTGGGATCTGTCGATTTTCAAGAGCTTCGCGGTGGGCGAGAAGTTCAAGGCGCAGTTCCGGGCGGAAGCGTTGAATGCTTTCAATACGCCGATGTTCGCGGCGCCCAACGTGTCGTACGGCAGCAGTGCTTTCGGACGGATCACGTCGCAGGTGAACTTCGCGCGCATGATGCAGTTGGGATTGCGGTTGTTCTTTTAGGCCACGGCGGGGACACGGGCGAATCGCTCGTGTCCCCGTTTTCCTGCGGGCCACAAAGACTGTTGAGACCCTCCAGTTCCTTCTCGATTAGTACAAATCCCAAGATCCCGATCGGATACTTCCTGTTCAACCCCGTCCGCATCACCGCCTCATCCAGCAGTCGAACAGGCCAGTTGTTTCAAACTGGTTGGCGTATTGTATACTGCCACTACCCCGGAATCGACGCTTCGCCCACGTAGGCGCCGCAAGGCGGGTCCGGACGCCATCGGAGGGGCGGTGTTTCGGATGCTACCTATCTTGCTCGCAACCTACGGAACTGTGTTCGTCGCCGAGATTGTAGGCGACAAGTTACTTTACACAACGGGTGTACTGGCGACGCGCTACAAAACGGCTCCGGTGATGTTCGGGATGGTTGTCGCATTCATGTTGAAGATGGGAATCGCGGTGTGGGTGAGCAAGTTTATCTCCCAACTGCCGCCATTGTTGGTTGCCTGCATTACGGCAATCAACTTTCTGGCCATCGCCATCGTGCTCTGGCTGAAACCCGATCGCAGGGAAATCAAGCCGATGCCGGCATCGCGCGGCGCGGGCGTATCGTTCGCCGCTATTTTCTTTTCCGAATGGGGCGACGTGGGGCAGATCACGGCGGCCGGAATGGCGCTGAAATTTCCCAGTGCGCCGCTGCTGGTGTGGATCGGCGCGGTTGCGGCAATGGCCACGAAGGGGGCACTGGCAGCGTCGATCGGCGCGGGCGTCAGGGAGTGGGTTCAAAAGCATCTGTCTCCCAAGACAATCCGATATGCGGCGGTCGGCCTGCTGTTGTTGCTGGGGCTATTCTCCGTGATCGAGACGCTGACTGAGGGAGCATAATGGTCTCCACGCAAGAGCGCGCGAGCGCACTGCGCTTCATCGTGTGCCTCGGGTTCGTCAGCCTGTTCGCCGA
>JBDTPR010000103.1:0-13408 GCA_039932635.1 Candidatus Solibacter sp. | reverse complement strand
ATGGGCGCAAGCGCTTCATCGTGCGGATTGAGGAAGTCGATGGGAAGTCGTTCGAGTATTCGGAGCGTTAGCGCGCTGCTGGCGGTGGCCGCCATCGGTCCCGCGCTCGCGCTTCAATTGCCCGCCGGGACCGAACTCCAGGTCCGCCTCAAGACCCAAATTGCCACAGCCACGGCGAAGGGCGAGGACAAGGTGGAAGCCGTGGTGATCAGCCCCGTAATGGCGGATGGCGAGTTCGTCATCCCCGCCGGCGCCCTGGTGCGTGGCACGGTGGTGAAGGCCGTGCAATCGGCAAAGGGTGACGAGCGAAGTTCACTCACCCTCGCGTTTACCGAATTGGAAATCGAAGGCGCCAAATCCAAGCTCGCGGTGCGCGTGACGGAAGTAGAGAATGCGCGCGAGAAGGTGGATAGCGAAGGCCAGATTCTGGGCATGTTGGCCGGAGAGACCATCAGCGGCCGCCTCGATGAAGGCCTGAGCAAACTGGCCGAGCGCGCGGCAGGCTTCGCCGGCATCCTGGGCACGGTGAAGGGCGCGGTGTTGAAGGCGCCGGAAAGCGACATCACCTACGAGCCGGGCGTAGAACTCGTGCTCGCGCTGACCGCTCCGCTGGAACTCAAGGCGTCGGGGCCCGGTCCCGCGGCGAAATTGAAACCGATCTCCGACGAAGACAGCCTGGTAAAACTTGTAACCAGTCAACCTTTTCAGACGATGGCGGAGAGACCTTCCAAGCCGAGCGACGTCACTAACCTCATGTTGATCGGCACACTGGAACAGGTGCAGCAGGCATTCAAGGAGGCCGGCTGGTCGAACGCCGCGGCGCTCACCACCGAAGCCAAGCTCGAAACCTTTCGCGCCATCGCCGAGCAGCGCAGCTACAAAGAAGCGCCCGTCTCCGTGCTCCTGCTGGATAGCAAGCCGCCGGACCTGGTGTATCAGAAGATGAACAACACCTTCGCGCAGCGCCATCACCTGCGCGTGTGGAAGCGCCCCGACACGTTCGGCGCCAAGCCCGTATGGGTGATCGCCGCCACGCACGACACCGGCATCGAGTTCTCCGAACAGAACCGCACCTTCATCCACAAGATTGATTCGCTGATCGATCGCGAGCGCGCCAAGGTGACCAACGATCTGCTCTTCACCGGACGCGTGGAATCCGTGGCCCTGGTGGAGCGCACCGCCGTACCACAACGTAGTCAGAACGCCACTGGCGATGTGCTGGAGACCGACGGCATGATGGCCGTCCTGTTACTGCAATGAGAGTGCCGCAATGAGGGTGCCGCAATGAGGCTGCCGCAATGAGGCTGCAACAGTGAACGATTTCCTCCAGGACCTGCGTTTCGGGCTGCGCTTACTGGCGCGTCGCCCGGGACTCAGTGCGGGGTTGGTGCTGACGCTCGCCCTAGGCATCGGCGCCAATGCGTCGATCTTCAGCGTAGTGTCTACGGTGCTGCTGCGTCCCCTGCCGTTTCGCGACCCGGGCCGCCTCGTCACTCTATGGGCGGCAGATCGCAAGCACGGCGATCAGCAGGTGGAGGTCTCCTACCGCGACCTCACCGAGTGGCAGCGCCGCAGCCGGAAGTTCGAGAGCTTCGCGGCTCTTTCCTCGGTCAACCTGGACTTCGCACTGACCGGTGGGGATCGCCCGCAGCAGGTGGAAGGCATGCTCGTTTCCGACGGCTTCTTCCCCCTGGTGGGCAGTCGCGCGCTGCTGGGTCGGACGCCCGGGCCGGCGGAGGTCGCCGCCAACTCCTGCGTCGGCGTGATCAGTCACCGCCTCTGGCAATCGCGCTATGCGGCGGATCGCAGCATCATCGGGCGCAGCGTGATTGCGGATCACAATCCCTGCACCATCCTCGCAGTGATGCCGGCGGATTTCGATTTTCCCCACAACGTGGACTTCTGGTATCCGTCGCCGCCCGCCGACATGAATCGCAACGCCGCCATCCGCGTGTATTCCGTGATCGGGCGCCTGCGTGACGGCGTAACGCTGGCGCAGGCGCGCTCCGAAATGGAGAGCATCTCCAACGCGCTGGCCGCCGAGTTCCCGGATCAGAATCGCGGACTCGGCGTGCGCATCCAGCCTCTGGAAGATACAATTTTCGGCAAGGCCCGTCCGGCGCTCTGGATCCTGCTGGCGGCGGTCGGACTGCTCCTCTTCGCGGCCTGCGTCAACGCCGGCAATCTGCTGCTCTCGCGCGTCATGTCGCGACAGGGCGAGATGCGCCTGCGCGCCGCGCTTGGCGCCAGCCGCGGACGCGTGGTGCGCCAGATGCTGGCCGAGGGGCTGCCCATCGGAATCCTGGGCGGCGCCGCGGGTCTGCTGCTTGCGCGCTATGGAGTGGCCGCGCTGGTGTCGCTAGCGCCGCGCGATATTCCACGCATCGCCGAAACCGAGGTTAGCGGCCAAGTGCTGCTCTACACATGGCTGCTCTCACTGGTCACCGTGGCGGTCTTCATACTGCCGGCCGCGCTGCATGCCGCGCGCGTCGCACCGCTGGGGCGCACCGCCTCGCGCCGCCGCACGCGCGGGTTTTTCGTCACCGCGCAGGTGGCCGTCTCGGTAATGCTGATGATCGGCGCGGTCACGCTGGCGCGTGGCTTCGTGGCGTTGAACCGGATCGACCCGGGCTTCCATCGCGATCACCTGCTGACATTCCGCATCACGCTTTCGAAACCGGAGTATGCGAAGCAGGAAGCGCGCAAGCTTTTCTACTCGCAACTGCTGGAGCGGCTCCGCGCCATGCCGGGTGCGCAATCGGCCGCCGCGATCCTGCTGCGTCCGCTCTCGGGCACAGTGGGCTGGGATAGCATCTTCACGATCGAAGGTCAGACGGCGGCGGAGCAGGCCGCCAATCCTACACCCAACTACGAGGCCATCAGTCCGGACTATTTCCGCACCATGCGCATTCCGCTGCTTGACGGCCGCGACTTCACAGACCTGGATCGCACCGGCGCCGAACCCGTGGCTGTAGTCAGCGCCGCGCTTGCCGCACGTAATTGGCCCGGCCAGAATGCGGTCGGCAAACGACTCAAGCTGGGGCCCCCGGATGGCCCGCAGCCGTGGCTCAAGGTGGTGGCCGTCGTGGCGGACGTGCGGTATCGCGAGTGGGAAACTTCGCGCCTCGATATCTACATCCCCTATCAGCAGCGCGCGCAGCACCGCAGCGATTTCGTGGTGCGCACGGCGCAAGACCCGCAGGCGCTGGCCTCCGAAATCCAACGCGTGGTCTCGTCGCTCGATAAAGATCAGCCGGTCAGTTCACTTACCACGGTGGATTCGCTGGTCGCCGAGACGTTCGCGCTGCCGCGCTTCAACCTGACGCTGCTGGCGCTGTTCGCCGGGTGTGCGCTGGCGCTGGCCGTGGCCGGAGTGTTCGCGCTGCTGATGCAATCGGTGACCCAGCGCTGGCACGAAATCGGAATACGGATTGCCTTAGGCGCCCGTCGCGCCGATGTCCTCCGGCTGGTGATTTTCGATGGCCTTGCGTGGACTGCGCTGGGAATTATTTGCGGCTCTGCCGGCGCCATAATGGTTGGACGCGCGGCGGCGAGCCAACTTGCCGGCATGCACGCTCCGGATGCGCTCACCGTCGTGGAAGCTGCCGGCGCGGTCTTGCTCGTCGCGGTTGCGGCAAGCCTGCTCCCCGCACGCCGTGCGTCGCAAGTGGACCCGATTCACGCGCTGCGGCAACCGGGAGAGTAGTGGGCGCGTCCTTTATACTGGTAAATGAATGAGGGCAGGTCGAATCCTAGTCCCAGCAATGGGCTGCGCGTTATTGGTGTGTACGCTGTTTGCACAGCGTCCCTTTCGCCAGTTCCCTGCCTGGGAGGGCTACAATTTGCCCCTTCCGCCGGATTGGAGCGAGCCCGCGGAGTGGACCTTCGCCCGCCTCATGTACCCCACCACCGGCATCGATCTGGACTGGCAGGCGCGCTACCGCCGCGGCTTCGACTGGCGCGAGGGCAACACCAACTGGACCATCGACTACCCGCGCTCAGACCGCCACCTTGCCTCCGCCGTGCGCCGTCTCACCCGCGTGGACGCACGCAGCGTGGAGCAGACCATCAATCTGGATTCCGACGATGACGTGTACAATTATCCCTGGCTCTATGCCGTCGAAGTGGGCCATTGGGAACTCACCGATCCGCAGGTCGTGAAGTTCCGCGAATTCCTGCTGCGCGGCGGCTTCTTCATGTGCGACGATTTCCACGCCGCCAACGAGTGGGAGGTCTTCCTGTTCACCATGCAGAAGGTTTTCCCCAATCGGCCCATCGTAGACATCCCGGACAAGGACGCCATCTTTCACTCTGTGTTCGATCTCGACGACCGGTACCAGGTGCCTGGCGCCCAGTTCCTCGGTAGCGGCCACGTCTACGAGAAGAACGAGCGCGAGGGCAGCCCCGCCCACTGGCGCGGCATCTATGACGACAACGGCCGCCTCATGGTCGCCATCTGTCACAATATGGATCTCGGCGATTCCTGGGAACATGCCGACGATCCGCAATACCCCGAGAAATTCTCCGCGCTGGGCATTCGCATCGGCATCGATTACCTGATCTACGCGATGAGTCATTAATCGTGGGGCGGGCCCTGGCGGTCTTCGCGGTTCTCACTGCATTCCTCTTACTCGCACAGGAAGCCACTATCCGAGTCGAAGTGCGCGCAGGCAAGTCCAATGTCGCCGGCGCGACCGTCACTCTGAACTCCACGCCGCTGCGCACAGACCGCAACGGCATTGCTACAGGCACTGTCCCTCTCGGCAACCTCGCAATCAAAGTTTCCAAGCCCGGCCTTCTCACCGCCACCACCGCGCTTGTAGTGGACGAAGCCCGCCAATATGACGTCGCCGTGGAACTCCACGAGCAGCCCGAAGAGCAGGAGCAAATCACCGTGCACGCCACCCGGACGGAGGCGCGCCTGCAGGATTCGCCCACCCGCGTCGAAGTCCTCGGCGTCGAAGAGATCGACGAGAAGACCATGATGACGCCCGGCGACATCGTCATGATGCTCAATGAAATGGGCGGCCTGCGCGTACAGACCACCTCCCCCTCGCTCGGTGCCGCCAGCGTGCGCATACAGGGTATGCGCGGGCGTTACACGCGCTTCCTCAGCGACGGCCTGCCGCTCTTCGGCCAGCAGGGCGGCGGTCTCGGGCTCCTGCAGATCCCGCCCAGCGATCTCGGCCAGGTGGAGGTGATTAAGGGCGCATCCTCCGCACTCTACGGCGCCGGCGCGATGGCCGGCGTGGTCAACCTGATCTCACGCCATCCGGTCGCCGAACCGGTCCACGAACTCCTCCTCAATCGCTCGACGCTGGGAGCCACTGACGCCTCACTCTTCCTCGCCGGCAAGCTCTCCCAACGCTGGGGCGCGTCGCTCCTCACCGGAGCCGATTTTCAAGAACGCAAAGATCGCGACGGCGATGGCTGGGCCGACCTGGCGAACTACGCGCGCGGCGTCGCCCATCCGCGCTTCTTCTGGGACGGCGGCGAAGGCCGCACCGGCTTTCTCACCGGAGGCGTGACGTATGAGATTCGCAGCGGCGGCACGATGGCCGCCAGCGTCCTGCCCCAGACCGGCGCAGCCTACCGCGAGGCTCTCGACACGCAGCGTTACGATATCGGCGGCAGCTATCAATTCCTCGCCGCCGCGAAATACGTCGTCACCGCGCGCGGCGCCTTCTCGCGCCAGGTGCACGATCACCAATTCGGCGAGGTCCGCGAGCGCGACCGGCACCAACTGACCTTTGGCGAACTCACCGTGCGCGGCAACGCCGGACGTCACACCTGGGTGGCCGGCACGGCCGTGGAAGACGAGCGCTACGACCCGCTCGACGTACCGCGCTTCGCCTATCGCTACACCACGCCCGGCATCTTCGCGCAGGACGACATCACGCTGACCCGGTGGCTTTCACTCTCCGCAAGCGCGCGCGCCGACTTTCACAATCGCTACGGCAACTTCTTCAGCCCGCGCCTTGCCGGACTCCTGCGCTGGAAGGGTTGGACCAGCCGCATCTCCGCCGGGCAGGGCTTCTTCGCCCCCACCCCGCTCACCGAGGAGACCGAAGCCGCGGGCCTCTCGCGCCTATCGATTCCCTCGCCGCTGCGGGCCGAATCGGGACGCAGCGCGAGCTTCGATCTCACCCGCGCCATCGGAGCCTTTTCGGGCACCGCAACGCTCTTCGGATCAAATGTGCGCCACCCCATTTCAGTGCGCCGCACCACGAGCTACGAGTTGGTGAACCTCACGGACTCCGCGCGCAATCGCGGCGTGGAACTGCTCGGCACCTGGAGAAAGGCGCCGCTCTCGGCAACCGTAAGTTACGCCTACGTGGACTCCACCGAGAAAGAGTTTGGCCAGCGCCTGCAGACCGAGCTTACGCCGCGCCAGAGTTTCGGACTCACCGCAATGTGGGAGCGGCAGCCTTGGCGCGTCGGAGTCGAGTGTTACTACACCGGCCGTCAGCGGCTGGAGAACAATCCCTACCGCGCGGAATCGAAGCCCTACGTCAGCACCGGCTTCCTGATCGAGCGCAAATTCGGTCCGGCCCGCCTTTTCCTGAATGCCGAGAACCTTACCGGCGTGCGCCAGACGCGTTGGGACAGCCTGCTGCGTCCCACACGAGGAGTGGATGGACGTTGGACGGTGGACGCCTGGGCGCCGCTGGACGGCCGGGTGATCAACGGAGGCGTCCGCCTGACTTTCTAACGCCGATGCCTCTCCCTTTGTGGGGCGGACTTCAGTCTGCGCACCGACTTCAGTCGGTGCACTTACTAACTTACCCCCCGGCTAATATCTTCTCCGCCGCCGCCTTGCCCATGCGTATGCAATCGGGGATCCCGATTCCCTGGTAAGCATTGCCCGCCACGTGAAGCCCGGAAATCTGCGCGAGGCGCGCCTCGAGTTCCGCCTGCCGCTGTGGATGGCCCACCGTATATTGCGCCATCGAACGCGGCCAGCGCGCAATCCGCGTGAAGCGCACCGGAGCCGTAACGCCCGCAATATCCCGTAATTCCTGCGCGACCGCGGCGCTCACCGCCTCGTCGCTTTCACCGAGCACGCCCGCGTCTTCCATGCCGCCGAGGAAGCACCGCGCCACGATCTTGCCTTCGGGCACGCGGAACGAGAACTTGGTGCCGACCCACGTGCACGCCACCAATCTGCGGCGCTCCTTCTTGGGCACCAGGAAGCCGAAGCCAATCGGCGGCGTCTTGAAGTCCGCCGCGTCGAAGCCCACCGCCACCGTCATCGACGAACTGTAGGCCACCATGCCCATGAGTTCGGAGATTCGCGAATCGACGGGCGCGACCAGACCCGCGCCGCTATGCGCCTCGCACGCCACCACCACGCGATCGGCCTCCAGCCACTCGCCATTCAAGCGGACGCGGAAGCCCGAGGCGGTGCGCTCGATGGTCTCGGCGCGCCCATTGCGCACCGTCACCTTGCCGCGGATCGCGTCTTCCACCGCGCCCACCATTTGTCCGAGCCCGCCCTTCAGGGTGCGGAAAAGAGGTGCGGGAGGCCCGGAAGACTTCGGCGCCGACGCTCGTGAAGCCAGCACGCCGCGGGTCAGGCTGCCATACTTCGCGGCCAGTTCGACAAAGCGCGGCAGCACCGCCGAAACGCTGAGTTCGCGAGGGTCGCCGCCATAGATCCCGCTGAGCAGAGGTTCGGCAAGGTAGTCCACCGCCTCCTGCCCGTAGTGTTCGCGCACGAAATCGGCCACCGATTCGTCGCCCGCCTTCATCTTGGGCGCGCGCAGAAGTTCCAGGCCCATGCGAATCTTAGTGGACGGACTAAGTAGCCTCGTAGTCACCAAGGGGAGGATCTTAGTGGGCACCATCATCATCAGGCCGTCGGGCAAGGGCACGAGCTTCCCGCCCTTACGCACGAAAGTGACGCGCAGGTGATCGTTGGACCCGATGACATCGCCGCGCAGTCCAAGCTCGGAGATCAATTCCATGGCCGCGGGTTTGATGGACAGGAAACTATCCGGCCCCGCCTCGATGGTGCAGCCCTCAAACTTCTCGGTCTGAATGACGCCGCCGAGTCGCGAACGCGATTCAATCAGAGTAGGCGATGCGCCGCCCTTGGAAAGGTAATAAGCCGTGGCCAGCCCGGAAATCCCACCGCCAATGATGATGGTGTTGGGCGTCATGCCCGGCATCGCCCCACCACATTCGCCAGAGCCTGAGTAAACAGAGCGGAACCATTCAAGCTTTCCACTCTTCTCAAAGTAATCCCGCGAGTTGCCGCATAGTCGCGGAAGTGAATATCCACGTCGTACAGAACCTCGACGTGATCGCAAACGAACCCAATGGGAGCCAGCACCACATCCTGCAAGCCCGCCGCCTGATACCGATCCAAAGTCTCTTCCACCGTGGGACCGAGCCATGCCCCGCCGCTCATCCCCTGACTCTGGAAGGCGAAATCCCAATCGGCAAGCGCGAGTCGCGCGGCCACCGCGGCCGCCGTCGCCCGAGCCTCGCGCTCATACTGCGCATTTGGAGCCGGCAGACTGTGCGCGGTAAACAGCACCTTGCCCGAGGTCATCCCCGCGAGGCGCTCCGCGAACGCTGCCACCAGCGCGGGCTCCTCGCAATAGCTGGTGGCCCACTTTAGATCAACGCCTGACGCAGCCGCCGAAGCGTGCTTCATATACAGCCCGACGCTCATCTCCGAGAACTGCGGAGCCAGGCAGACGCAGGCCAACTCCTCAATTCGCGCCAAACGTACCGAGGCCATCGTATCTTTGACGAAGGGATGCCAGTTTCTCATCCCGAAAAACACCGGCTCGCCGATCAGCTCCTGTAGCGCCGAAGCCTGCACGCGAGTCCAATGCGTAATCGGAGAACTGCCGCCGATCGCCTGGTACCGGCTGACCACCTCTTGCAGCACATGCGGGGAGACAATTTGTCCCCCGCGAACGAACGACAGGTATTCGGGAACGTCTTCGATGCGTTCCGGTGCTCCATGGGCGAGCAGCAGGACGCCGCGTTTCACGGCCGGAATTCCCGAACCATTTCAACCACCGCCTTCACGTTCTCCACCGGAGTTTCCGGCAGAATACCGTGGCCGAGATTAAAAATGTGTCCGGGGCGAGTGCCGGTGCGCTTCAGCAGCTCATGCACCTTCGCCTTCAACTCCGGCAGCGGTGCGAAGAGCGCCACGGGATCCAGATTGCCCTGAATCGCCGAGCGGTAGCTGATATCCATCCACGCCTGGTCGATATTGATGCGCCAATCGACGCCCATCACATCGCCGCCCGCGGCATGCAGTTCGCGGAAGAAGCCGCTGGCGCCGGTGCCGAAGTGGATCACAGGAATGCCGGTGGAACGAATCCGCTCGATCAGCGCGCGCGAATAAGGCGCCGCGTACCGCACGTAATCGTCCGACCCCAACGCGCCCACCCAGCTATCGAAGACCTGAATCGCCCGCGCGCCCGCCGTCACCTGCGAGTGGGCAAAGGGAGCCAGCACGTCAACGATCTTCCCCATCAGCCTGCGCCACAGAGTCTCATCGGAGTACATGAGCTTCTTGGTGCGCACGAAATTGCGCGTAGCGCCGCCTTCGATCATATAGCTCGCCATCGTGAACGGCGCGCCTACGAAACCTATCACCGGCACCTTGCCGGCCAGCGCGCGGACCACGTGCTGAATCGCCTCGCCCACGTAACCGAGGTCGTCGGTGTTGGTGGTGGAGAGCGAATCCACATCGTCCGAAGTGCGTACCGGGTTGTGGATGATGGGGCCTTCGCCTTTTTCGTAGGTCAGCTTGAGGCCCATCGGCTCGATGGGCAGCAGCAGGTCGGCGAAGATGATCGCCGCATCCACATCCAACATTTCGATGGGCTGCAGGGTGACCGTGGCGGCCAGATCGGGACGCTTACAGATCTCGAGAATGCCGTGCTTCTCGCGAATCTGGCGGTACTGCTTCATGTACCGGCCGGCCTGGCGCATGAACCACACGGGTCGAACGTCCGTGGGCCTCCGCCGGCAGGCATCAAGAAAACGGCTTGTCATTGGAGCCACGCGCATGGCTTTTCCATCCTGTCTTCGCAAAAGAACACTCGAAAGTCCTTTGGCCTATGCTTCGCCGCCCATGGGCGGCCATTAATAAAGTAAGGTTTCGCCCACACCTCGCTATCGATCGTGCGCGGCGAGATCACCGAAACCGAAACACTGCCCTGCGCCGGATATCCGGTCCGCGGGTCCATGATATGGGCGTATATCTTGCCTTCCGCCCGAAAAAATTTTTCGTAACTGCCGGAAGTGGACATCGAACTGTCCTTCAGAAAAACTTCCGCCTGGGTTTTCCGATTGTCCCAGGGATCCTTGATCTTCACCGGCCAGCCCCGAGGCTCGTCCGGCGGCGCACCCATTCCGTAGATGCTGCTTCCCGAACCCGCAATCAGGGCGGTCCGGAATCCATTCTGCTTCAAAACTTCCACCATGCGGTCAACTGCGAGGCCTTTGCCGATGCCGCCCGGGTCCATTTCCACCCCCGGACGATCGAATCGCACCGTCTGGGCCGCCTTATCCAAAACGATATGCCGGTAGCCCACTTTGGCGAGCGCCGCTGCGATTTCGGGTTTGTGGGGCAGGTGTCCGGTCCCTTTATAAAACCCCCAAACTTTCATCAACGGTCCCACCGTTATATCGAACGCGCCTTCACTCTCCCGGCTAAATTCCACACACGCGGAGAGCACCTGAAACAGTTCCGGCGAAACCTTTACCGGCTTTACGGCCGCGTTCTGGTTCACCTCGCTCCACTGACTGCCCGGCAGATAATTCGAAAGCAATTCATCCAGCCGCCGGACCTCATCGAAAGCGGCATCGATCGCCGCTTCCATCCTGACCCGGTCGGACCCATACAGGGCAATGGAGTAGGTCGAACCCATGGCATCGGCGCTCTTTTCGAGCCGCAGAAGGTCCTGTTGCCCGTAAGCCGCCGAAGCCGCCAACAGAAACAAAACTAACATAAAACGTTGCGGTTTAGGGCTAATTTTCGTTTCGCCCCCGAGATTTTCTCGCCCGCCGCAGCAGAATGTCCACGCGGCTCTCCACGTCGGGATTCCTATCCTGCTCAAAGTGCAGTTCCGGGACATGCCGGAGTTGCAGACGCGAGGCCAGTTCATGGCGCAGAAAACTGGAGGCATGATCCAGCGCTTCCAGTGCCTTTTTCACCTGTTTGGCGTCGCCCCGTATGGCCACCTTGATGGCCGCATGACGGGAATCGGGACTTACCTGTACGTCGCTGACATCCACGTCTAACAGGCGCGTATCTTCCATTTCGAAGCCGATAATTTCGCTAAGCTCTTCTTTAACGGCCTCGGAGACCCTTAGAATACGTCTTACATCCATATAAATACCCAGCCACAAGCAGGGCCGCGACCGTGAGGGAGCGTTCCGTCCTTAGGATGCACCAGGCGCTCCCTGACGGTCGCGGCTCTGACTGACTTCCTGGCTCCGCCTACTTACTCGATCCACTCTACGGTGGCCTCCACCAGCGCCGGCCCAACTAATCCCGCGGCTTCCTCTTCCACGCCGAGCAATACCTTCTCGGCGTTCTGCCGGTCGCTCGATACGGTCACCGCGGCAATGGTGGCGCGCTGCCAGAGATCCTGGTTAGCAATCTCCGCCACCGACACATTGAACTTGTGCCGCAAGCGATCCTTCAGACTCTGCACGACGTGCCGTTTTTCCTTGAGCGAATGCGAACTTTCGATCCGCAACTCAAGCGTCAATACGCCGATCGCCGCCATCTCCTAGGCGAAGACTTCGGTGGCGACCCTCTCGGTGACAAACGCCTCGATCATATCGCCCGCCTTGGTATCCGAGAAACTGGCCAGAGTAATACCGCACTCCATGCCGTTCCTAACTTCGCTAACATCGTCTTTGAAGCGCTTCAGCGAACCGATCTTCCCGGTATGCACTGTTACGCCAGCGCGCACGACGCGGCATTCGTTGTCGCGGTAAATCGTACCATCGAGCACCAGGCAGCCGGCCACAGCGCCGACCTTGCTGATGCGGAAGGTTTCCCGTACCTCGGCCTTGCCGCGATAGATTTCCTTGAACACCGGAGCCAGCAGGCCGGACATCGCCTTCTTCATCTCGTCGGTGAGGTTGTAAATGATGGTATGCAGGCGCACATCCACCTTCTCCTGCTCCGCCGTAGCCGCGGCCTTGCGATCGGGCTTCACGTTGAAGCCGATCACAATGGCGTTGGATGCCGAAGCCAGCAGGACATCGCTTTCGTTGATCGCGCCCACACCGGAGTGGATGACGCGCACCCTGACCTTGTCGTTGGAAAGTTTCTGCAAGGTCTCGGTGAGCACCTCCGCGGAACCGCCCACGTCGGCCTTGAGAATGACCGGAAGCTCCTTAACCTCGCCGTCTTTGAGCTGCTTGTGAAGCATCTCGAGGGTGACGCGGCTGCTCTTGGCCAACTGCGATTCCTTGAGGCGCTGATCGCGGAAATTCACGATCTGCTTCGCCTTGGCGGTATCGGTCACCACCTGGAAATCGTCTCCCGCTTCGGGCATCGCATCCAAACCGAGAACTTCCACGGGGGTGGAGGGTTCAGCCTTACGGATCTGCGCACCGCGATCGCTCTGCATGGCGCGCACCTTGCCGAATACCGCGCCGCAGATGAAGAAATCGCCCACCGCGAGCGTGCCGTTGCGCACCAGTACGGTGGCCACGGGACCGCGGCCGCGATCCAACTGGGCTTCGATTACAGTACCCGTCGCCGGACGGCTGGGATTTGCCTTGAGGTCCAGGATTTCAGCCACCAGCAGGATCATTTCGAGCAACAGCGGGATGTTCTCCTTCGTGCGCGCCGAAACCGGGACCATCACGACGTCGCCGCCCCAATCTTCAGCTAGCAGCCCGCGATCGGACAACTGCTGTTTGATACGGTCGGGCTGCGAGTCCGGACGATCGATCTTATTGATCGCCACGATGATCGGCACGCCGGCCGCCTTAGCGTGATCGATGGCTTCCAGCGTCTGCGGCATCACGCCGTCGTCCGCCGCCACCACCAGAATGACAATGTCGGTAACCTTGGCGCCGCGAGAACGCATGCGCGTGAAGGCTTCGTGACCGGGAGTGTCGATGAAGACGATCTTCTTGCCGTTCATCTCCACTTGGTAGGCGCCGATGTGCTGGGTAATGCCGCCGGCTTCGCGGCCTGCCACGTTGGCTTCGCGAATCACGTCGAGCAGCGAAGTCTTACCATGATCGACGTGGCCCATGATGGTGACCACTGGCGCGCGGCGCATCTGATCTTTGGTGTCCTCGGCCTCTTCCACCGCCTGCATGGATTCGATCTCGTAGCTCACCGTGGCCGTGGAAGCGCCGAAATCGCGCGCCACTTCGGTGGCGAGCTTGGCGTCGAGGGTCT
>JBDTPR010000102.1:0-13441 GCA_039932635.1 Candidatus Solibacter sp. | reverse complement strand
CGGAAGGCAGCCTGGAGAAGAATTTCCGAGCTGAAATCGAAAAGATGTTAGGGCCGGTCGCAGCGCCGAAGAAGGCCCCGGCCAAAAAGGCTGTAAGCAAGAAATCGAATTAGCGCATCACCGATTCCCGCGCCTCACCTACGCCAACTCTTTTTCCACCACTTCGCTGAAGTAATCGATATCGCGGATAGTGCTGTACACGTTCGGTGTAATCCGCAGCCCGCTATACGTAGCGTGCGGTATGTACGCCGTGATGATGTTGTACTTGTTGTACAGCGTCTCGCGCATCTTGCCCGCATCCACCCCGTTCGCAAAACTCAAGAATCCGATACCGCACGATTGCGCCGGGTCCGGACTGTGCAGGATCTTGCATTTCGGATGCTGCGCCAGACGGTTGGCCCACCGATCGCGCATATAGCGAAGCCTCGCCGCCTTGCGATCGATCCCGAGATTTTCGTTGAATAGCAGCGCCTCGGAAATCGCATTATGATTGGCCGCCGGATGGGTGCCGATCTCTTCGAATTTGCGAATGTCGCCGGCCTGCTTCTCGTCGCTCGCCATCATGCTCCAGGTGCTGGCGATGCGGCTCTTGCGCACATAGAGGAAGCCCGTGCCCACCGGCGCGTACGTCCATTTGTGCAAACTGGTGCCGTAATAATCGCAATCCAAATCGGAGATCTTGAAGGGGAAATGGCTGAACGCGTGCGCCCCGTCCACGATCACCGGGATATTCCGCGAGTGAGCCATCTGGCAGATCCTCTTCACGGGAAAAATCTGCCCGGTGCGATTCGTGATGTGGCAAAGCAAAATCAATTTCGTCCGCGGCGTGATCGCCTGTTCGAACCGCTGGTACAGATCGTCCATCCCGAGCGTCGGCACCGGGAAGGAAATCGTCTTCAGCACGATCCCTTCGCGGCGCTGCCGCTGCGCGAACGTGGTGAGCATACGCGGGTAATCCTGGTCGGTGGTCAGGACCTCATCGCCGCGCTGCAGATCCACGCCGTATTGCGCGTTCTCCAGGCTCTCGCTGGCGTTGCGCGTAATCGCGATCTCCTCGGGGTCGCAACCGGCGGCCAACGCCAGGCGGCGACGCACCGATTCCACCTGCCGCTCCAGCGTAGCCACCATGGTGTGATACGGACCCATATCGGTGTAGTCCAGATAGCGTCGCATGGCGTCCTGCACCGGGCGCGGCGCGGGACTGCAGTAGCCGTTGTTGAAGTTGATGATGTTCCGGTCCACCGTGAAGGCGGCGCGGATCTCGGACCAGAAATCCTCGTCGCCCGCGATCTCCTCGGGAGTGCGGTTTCCGGCCGCGCTGGTGGCGGCGTGCACGCGATCCATCGCATGGCTTTGCAATACGACGGCGGTGGCAAAATGGAGCGCTTGACGTCGGTTCATTTGGAGAAGGAGTATAGCACGCGCGAGGGTCGCCTATCTCGCGTACTGCCGACGTACCGTCAGGATGGACGCCAGCAACATCAGTGCGACTGCCGCCACCGCGAGGCCCGGCACGGGATCGACCAGATTGGCCGCCATCGCCAAAGCGCCTGCCACCGACAGCGTATGCGACATGTGCCAGCCGGTAGCCCGCACGCGCCATAACGCCAGCAGCACGTGGAGCGTCAACAGCGCCGCGGCCACAGCCTTCAGTGCCACGGAGTTCAACGCAGGCAGTGTCCCGGTGACGCCGACAAAGCTCAAATACGTGGCCCAACACATCGGGCATTTCGGGATCAGCGAGGCAGCCAGGCCCGCCATCGGAGCGGCCGATGCAGCCCTCACCGTCGATTTCGGTGCGGCCCCCAGCAGCGCCTCGGCCTCATCCACCGCTTTCTGCTCGCTCCAGTTCAAGCGCTGGAACGTGAAGGCGACGCGGCCCTCGCCATCCAGCACGAAGACCTCGATCCGGTGACGGCTCACCAGCGAATCGAAGAAACTCACGCCCAGTTCGAAGTGGCGTCTCAGAACATCGAAGCCTTCGGGCGCCCGCAGCATCGCATGATTCTCGCTATCCACTCTGAAGCCGCGATTGCGCCCATAGCGAAGCAGGCGTTCCGGCGTATCGTAGGCCGCGTCGTAACTGATCGCCGTGGTCCGAATCCGCTCGAAGAGTCCGCGCTCTTCCAGGATTGCCTGCACCCGCCCCAGTTTCGCAACCGTCAGCGTGCACTTGTAAGGATTGTCGCAGCGTGAATAGAAGAAGGCCACAATCGTCGGTTGCCCGCGAAACCGCTCGCGGAACGATTTGGTGTCTCCCCTGTGATCCTGCAACGCCACGCGATCCACGGCGCCGCGGCTCACTGTGGACACCTTGCGACGGAACAGCGCAGCGATACTCTCCGGCAACTCCGGGCAACACGCGCCCGCCGCAACCACGGCGTGCGGCCCCATCCATTCCACGGTCGCCGACACTTCCCTCAGCGCGCTGCTATTGCCGCCGCCGGCCGGACCTGCGCCCCCGTAAACGCCGAGCATCACCGGAGCATCCATCGCCTGCGCGTTCCGCGACGCCAGCGACACGGCGGCGGCGAACGAGGGCAGCGGCTGCGTATACGTCCTCAGACACCACGCGGCCACCGCCAGTAGGTAAGGGTCATGCGCGGTCTCCAATTCCTCCAGGACGAAGGGCAGCGCCTCGTCGGGCAGCGGCGCCACGCGGCACAACGATTCCAGCACCCACGCGCGCATCCTGGTCACGGCCGAAGCTGGCTGCTCTGTGTAGGCGGCGTTGCGTTCGTCGCACAGGCCGATGAAAGTCCGCTGGGCATCGGCCACTTCGCCGCGCATAAGTACGGCAATCTCCGCCGCAAATTGCGCCTCTCGCACCTCACACCGGCTGAGCGTCGCGGACATCTCGCGGGCCTCAGAGGCCGTATTTCGAGGCGATCATCTTCGCCATGCGCTTCAGCTTGGGCGCAGCTTTGCCGGCGCTCATCTCACCCAGCCTGGCTCGCAGCGCGCTATTGCCCGCGATCGCCTTGGCGTCGCCAAAGTGCTGCAGCGCCGTCAGCGAGGTGGCAACCACGTCCGCGTCTTCGGATGCATCCAACACCGCCTTGCTGGCCCACTTCTGGTAGGCCGTGGGATCGAGCGCGTGCAGCGCCTCGGCCGAAGTCTGCCGGATCTCTACGGTTTCCTTCTTATTGGCGAGGGTTTTTTGAATCGTCTTGATCGCCTGCGGATCGTTCGCCATCAGCCTCAACGCCTGCTGCCTGACACCCTGGTCTTTCGACGTTTCAAAGAGCGACCTGGCCATGGACTGGACGCCGGAATGCAGGTTATAGCTGAGGTAATGCAGCGCGTCGACGGCCGGCACCACGGCCTTCTCCGGCTGCTTCAAACCCGTCATCAGGACCTTCTCCGCGTAGCTGTCCTGGGAGCGGGCCAGCAGGCCGAGCGCGCGCTGGCGCAGTTGCACTTCCTTATCTTCGGTCAGCGCCCGCAGCGCGGCCACAAAGTCACTGCGAACCGCGTCGAACTGTTCGTCGGCGAAGGTCGCCGCCTGCAGGATCCGCAAAGCCTCCAGGCGCCTCTCCAGCGTCTCGCTCGAGTCGCGCAGAATGTCGATCGCCTGGCGAAGCCCATCGTTGCCGCTGGCCAGTTTCAGGTTGGGGAGCGTTGCTTTCGCGGGAGCCGCCTTAACGGATCTACGGCCGGCAGACGCCGCCGCTTTGGTCTTGGTCTTCTTCATTTTCGTGTCCTCTCTTTAGAGCGGAACGTCATCGTAGCTAAAGCCCAAATTGTTGACCAGGCTCACCGAGCCCTGGTAGTCAAAAACATCCTGCACCTTCGGCTTGAGTCCCGGAGCCCCGACGCAGGCAGATGGCGCCATTGTGCCCCCAAGCGCGAAGTTCGGGCGCGGCGGATTCAGGTCGCCATTCCACGGCCACATCGTATCTCCCAGATTATGCCCGATCCGGTTGGGTGGCGTCACTGTCTCGAAGGACGCGGCGGTAGCCGGATCCAGCCGGGCATTCTGCTTCTGCCAGAGCGCCCACGCGTGATCCACATTGCAGTGCAGCAGGAAGAACAAGGGATCTTGTGCCGCCGTGGGAATCGAGTCGATCGGCCCCGAGAAACTCACGTGAGCCTGGCCGTGATAGTCTTGCGGCGCAATCGATTCCAGTCGCCGGAAATTCTTAAACAGCGCGCCCGGATTGCCCAGCGCAAGCGCCGCCGCCTGGCCCATTGGACCGGGTGACGCGGCATTCACATTGAAAAACGGATCGCGGAAAATGCCCGGCGTCGGGCCCGCCTTCCAGAAGCGCAAGGGGTTGGTCGCGCTGAACACCACGGCGTTCGTGCCGGGTCCCTGAAAGACTCCCCTGCCCAGGAAATCCGGCGTGAATAGCGCCGCCGCCGGTTGGTCGAAGCGCCAGTAAGGTATCGCGACGCTGCTATCGATTGCCTGCAGCTCACGCTCAAGGTCCAGCACGAAGGCGCGATGCCAGGGCAGGAAACCCGGCCGTCCATGGGCCTCCGGAGTTGCGGCTTGCACGTGTGTCCCGGCGAAATCGGCGTACCGGCCCAGCCCCTGATTATTCAGCGTCGCCAAGGCGGCGATCAGCCGGTCGCGCTCAGGCGTGGTCAATGACGTGACACTCTTGCGGATCCGCACCATCAGTGCCGCCGAGCCCAACACCAACCTCGAACTGGCCGGATGGGCATTAATCTGCAATCCGGGATCGGCAGTGCTCGCCACTGTGCCTCGGACAAAGAACGGCACCGAGGCGCCGTTCTTCGGTAGCGTCAAACTCAGGGTGGCTGCACCCGCGCCACTGGCCGTCTTAGAGAACCGGATCTGCCCGCCTCCGCCCAGCGCAGCCTGGTTCAACGTGATTGCCACTTGCGTGCCGATGATCAACGCCGGGTTTGAAATCCGCGCCAGGCAGGGGCTCCAAGCCCAGGTCACGTAGCGCGCAGCGGGCTTTAGACTATTGTTTATCTGAATTTCGACGTTCATTCCCGCCTCCTAGATTTGGTGCAAGTCCCTCCCAGGGTCCCCAAGGCTCGGCTATGATATCACAGGCGATTTCTAATTCCGCCAGGAATTATCTTAGTTCCATCCGGCCCCCGGCCTCAGGCTTCATCGGGTCTGCCGCCCAGTTCGCGCCGCAACCAGGCGCGCGCCGTTTTGGCGTCGCGCAAAACCGTTTCCTGCGAGACGTGCAAAGCCGCCGCCGTCTCCTCCACGCTCAGGCCGCCGAAGAAGCGCAGCTCGATCACTCGTGCCTTCCGCTCATCCACCGCCGCCAGGGCCGTCAACGCCTCTTCCAGGGCAAGAATGCCGCTCCCGGCCCGATCCGTCACATCGGGGATCTCGGCGAGATTCACACGCGCCTGCGGGCCGCCCCGTTTAGCCGCCAACCGGGCGCGTGCGTTGTCCAGCAGGATGTTGCGCATGATGCGCGCCGCAATCGCGAAGAACTGCCCCGTATGCCTCCAATCCACGCCGCCCAGATCGGCCAACCGCAGGTAGGCTTCGTGGACCAGCGCGGTCGCCTGAATCGTACGCCCGGGAGCTTCATTCTGCATATAATGTCCCGCCAGGCGGCGCAGTTGGTCGTAGACGCGTGGTGTCAGCTCGTCGAGCGCGCCGCGCTCGCCTCGCGACCATGCCTGCAACAGTGCAGTCGTCTCCGCTCGTTGCCAAATCTCCATGAGATCCCTCCTCCATCGAACTTTGTGTCGCCGGCGCCGCGAAAATAAATTCGGCGCCGTGACAGTTTCCGCCGGCTGTTTCCGCCTTATAGGCGACCGCAGTTGAGCGTGCACTGGATCATGCGTATTTTGCCCGTGGAATAGTTCACGCCCGTATGCCGATCAAGGGCAGAGCGGGCGAAAACACACGCCGTCTGGGTCAAAGCCAATACAAGAAGAGGAGAACTCAAATGAACACTTCGACAGTCACACGCTTTTCCGGCCGTATGCGGCATTCCATGCTCGCTCTCGCTATACTCAGCGCCGGCGCTTCGCACGCGCTCGCGCAGGACACCCACACCCACATGGACGCCGCCAAGAAGCCGAATGCCAACCAGACCGGCCTGCTCAAAATTGTCCGCGATTCGACCGAGCGCTTCAAGGATGTCCATGTAGCCATGGCGGAGGGCTATGCGCTTCAGTTCGGTTGCGTCAGCGGATCAGATTCGGGGGCGATGGGCCTGCATTACGTCAACGCCAGCTTGGTGGCAGCCGGAATCCTCGACCCCACCCGTCCGCAAATTGTCATCTATGAGCCGCAGCCCGATGGCACCCTCAAACTGATCGGCGCCGATTATCTGGTGCTCGCCAACGCCTGGCATGCGACCCACGCGGAAGCGCCCGAAATGATGGGGCAGCTCTTCCACTTGTTCGAAGCTCCCAACCGTTTCGCTCTGCCCGCGTTCTACACCTTGCATGTATGGGCCTGGAAAGAGAATCCAAAGGGAGCCTTCGTGAACTGGCACCCGCAGGTGACCTGCGATGCGTTTGCCGGGCAAAACCGCTGATCCGGAATCTGCTCGCCTGAATCCGAAACTCCGGGCAAAAAAAGAGCCGGCAGTGGAAAGGGAAACCACTGCCGGCACACAAGGCCGGAACGCTATTCAGGCTAAATTCGCTATCGCTGCGAAAAACTCCTGGCAGAGGCCCGGGCTATGGCTGGGCTCGCCGCCGAAAAATCATGCAATCTGCTTCATCACCATGGGGTGGCGTTTGGAGTGGCTGCGCGCCGCCGACTGTTTGGCGGGCCGGGCGTGCGTTTGGGCTGCCTCCCGATACACCAGAGAAAGCAACTCCTGCAGGCGTGCTCGGCGGGCTCGCAGTTCCGCCAGCAGCAGTTCGCAGGCGTCCTCGTCCCCTGCCTGTTGGGCGCTGCGCGCCTGGCTCAATCCGGTATTTTGCGGTCTCCTCTTCGACACGACTGGCCCCTCCGAAGTAGCCATTCTTCTCGAAATCAGGCGCACAATTCTCTTTGCCGGTAGACTTCCACCGTATAGGCGGTGTCGCCGGGCATCCAATAAACCGCCATGGTATGTCCGCCAAGCAAACTCACGCCTAGTGGTTCAATGTGTTCGGGTTCCCTCCCCACATTGGTGTAAACCGCACGGCCGGCAACCAGGTTCCAGCGCACCGTGTGCTGCCGGCCATCGCTCATCGCTTCACACGAGGTTGCCTGTAATGCGGAGAGCCAGATGGGGAGCGGTTCGCTGGGGCGGCTTGCTTCGGGTAACGCAGTGAGAAATGGCCTGGCGCCGGAATGAATCCCAGCCTCCGGGAAACCGGTGGCAGAATCGCCATCGCTGTGACCGGGAGCCGCCACGTTGCTCGTAGACATACTCCGGCGAGCGATATGCAGGTTGCTTTGCTCTGCCATCCGGGTTCCCGTAGGTTGATGTTCGGTCTTCATTCCAGGTCCTTTTATGCCCCGTGCCTGCCGGACGGGGCATCCTCCGACACTCCAGGCTCATGTGGCCGCCTACTTGCCGCGACCACACACACTGCTTTACATCCTACAGCTTTACTTCTTCTTTGCGGCCAGAACCGCCTGATACAAATCCAGTTCGCCAGCTCCCAGTTCCTGGCCGATAGCCGTGGCATGCGATAGCGCTGAGACAGCCATGCCCTCATCCGTCCTGCTGTTCATATCCAGCAGCAGCGCCGCTGCGCCGGCAACCATCGGGGCGCTGAACGAAGTGCCCCAAACCTGCGCGTAGTGTTCTTTCGGATAGAGGGTGATGATGCCCTCGCCCGGCGCCGCCAGCGTGACCAGCGAGTTTCCGTAATTCGAGAACAGGCTGCGGATCTTCTGATTGTTGGTGGAAGCGATGCCCATTACGGTCGCGTAGGCCGCCGGCCAAACCTGGGTCGCCTGGCCGTCGTTGCCTGCCGAGGCTACCAGAACCAGGCCTTTCGAAGCGGCGTATTCCAGGGCTTCACGCAGCGCGGGCGAATCCTGCGTCACGCTGAAGCTCATATTGATCACGTCCGCATTGTGGTCTACCGCGTAGTAGATCGCCGCCACAATCTGCGAGATGGTGGCGCTGCCATCGGCGCCGAAAGCACGCAGCGGCATGATTTTGGCATCGGGAGCAATCAGGTGGATCAGACCGGCCACCATGGTGCCATGGCCGTAGGCCGGGAACTTCTTGCCATCCAGGATTGGCGTGGTCTCCTGATCCAGAATCGGGGTGGTCTCCTGCTGCAGGATAACCGCGGAGCCGCCATCCAGAATCGGCGTGGTCTCCTGATCCAGAATCGGCGTAGTCTCCTGATCCAGAATCGGCGTGGTCTCCTGATTGAGGTCCGCCATTTCCTGCCCCAGGGGCCAGTCGTGAATGAAATCCCAACCCGGGGTGAGCGATCCGCGAAGCACCGAATGCGTGAAATCCACGCCGGTATCGATGGTGGCCACCGTGCCCTTACCCGTAGCCAGGGTATGCGCCCGATCCATATTGATGACATCGGTGGCAGGCTGGTTGACGTAGGCCGAAGACGCGTAAGTATCGTGGTAGCGGATCAGGGTACTGGCGAATCTGGTCGAGCCTGCCGGCGCGCCCGAGGGATGAACCGCGGTCGCCGGCTTGATTCCAGGCAGGCGAACCGGTTTTTCCGACTCGGCCGATCGCACCGCGAATTCCGCGGACAGATTGCGCAATACCGTTATCGGCAGAGTGCCTTTAGACGAGAGGACGTGACGCCCCGAACCGGAACCGGCTAAGGACTTCACTACGGTCAGACCGTATCGCTTTGCGACTGCATTGACGTCGCCATTGACCTTTACCAGGTACCGGTCTTCCGCGAATCCTCCAAGGGTAGTGAGCGCTACCAGAAGGGCGATGCGCACCGAATTGTGGAGTCTGCGTGACATTGGCAAAATTTCCCTTTTAGAACCTACTGCTTCTCCGCGACACGCTTACGCGAGGACGACCGGCTCTTGGCGGCTGGTTGGTCCGATATAAACTTCTTCAGCGGTACTTGAATGGTCTTGGAATCTTGCAGGCCGATGCAAAGCTGGAGCTTGCCCTGCTGCTCGTACTCCATTTGAAACTCGCCGAAGCGATTACTCAAAGTCTCCGCCACCACTTGTTTCCCGGCGCGCAGACAGACCGGCAGATTGCCCATTTGCGAATCGGGCGCCAGGTGATTCGTGATCTGCCCAATCACTGCCGCGCGCTGCGACTTCAATTCCGGCTCGATCCGAACGTCTACCGAGCAGTCTCCCGCCCGGTACAACCCCTGCCATCCCACCTGCCACGTGGAGCGCAGTCCCGCCGGCGAAGGCATCAGGAAACTGTCGAAAATCAGCTCGATCGGGAGCCGATTGCCGCGCTTCGGACGGTCCTGCATCCGTATCGGAAAGATGGCCCGTGCCAGCCGGACCATATATTCCGGGACCGGGTCCCTGGTCAGCGATGTGCAAGTTTCCGTCAACTTGGTGGTGAACTCGGAAATCTCGCGGCACTTCGCACACCCGTCGCTTAAGTGTGTTTGCATCTCCTGCCGAACCGCGTCGGTTAGGATCCCGCGAGTGAAGTCCGCCCATTCATCGATTGCGTAGTGCTTCATATTGTTCCCATGACTCCCGTTCGGTTGGTTGCCTGACGTGGCGCCATCATTCCGTTCCAAGTAAAGGGGTACGCAGAGCTACCTTTCGATATAGGCAATCGTACTTTTTTTTGCCTTTCCGACCTCACATTCTGAAGTTTAGTTAGTACGAGACAGTAGTCACAAGTTGACCAAAGAAAATGCGGTACCGGGGAGGTAATCACCTTACAGGTACCTGCCGACTACCACGAAGGGCGCCCAGTAGTAAGGATGACCGTAGCGTCTGCGGATTTCAGCCATGGCCTCCTGTACGCTTTGGGCCTTATTCTTACCGGCTTGCAGGGCTTTATAGAAGCACTCCATGAATTCCGCAGTGCTCTGGTCGTTGACGTCCCAAAGGGTGACCAGGACGGCTTGCGATCCGGCATAAAGCAGCCCGCGAACCAGGCCAAGCAGCTCATCGCCCCCCACCACCATGTTCAACCCGGTGCCGCAGCCGCTCAGCGTTACGAGCTCGCACGGCAGGTCTAACTGATAAAGATCGAACAGGTTGAGCGGCGCGTCACCCAGGCTGATGGAGCTGAACATCGGGTTATCCTGGCGGAACCATCCATGGGTCGCGATGTGCAGGATGCGGCTCTGCGCTCCCTTATCGCGTAGCACCTGCGCCGTGGCTGCCTGCCCCATAAAGACCTCGCTGCCCGGTAAGACCTTCGACACGGCGCGCACCTCGTCCTCAATCTGAGGGGCAGCCGGATCCGGAATGCCGAAAATGAGGGACCTTCCCGACGCTGCCGGCGGCTTGGCCGAGCACAAATAATATACGCTGGCGCTCGGCGTGTAGGAAATAGTCACGCGCTCGCCCATGGGCACTCCGTCGGAATCCGGCAGCGCGTGGAACGGCACGTAGTGCAGGAAATCGTGCGGAGCGATGATCAAGTGGCTGGCGCGTTTCAGATCGGCGGCGATCGGGGCGATCAGGGCTTCATGAAATTGCGCCAAGTGGGCGTTGGTGGCATCCAGCAACTGGGCCTGAAAAACCTTGACGTACTCCGCGCCCAGCCGAAATTTGGAGAGCTGGAAGCGTAGTAACTGGAGTTCGCGACGCAGATGGGACGTGTCTCCCACCGGCACGATTTTCAGGCTGTTGCGCGACAGCAGGCAGGCATGAAAGCGCCCGCCAACGTTGTAATACTCCACCAATAGGGCGTCTTCGGGCAGCGAAGCGCGGATTGTCTCGATCGGAATCGACCCCGCGGCCTGCAAACTGGTGTACTCGGCGTCCTCCGTCCGCAGGTTGGCTAGGGCCTCCACCAAGCGCTGCTCGCAATCGCGCGCCGAACGCCGGATCTTCACCAGTTGCGGCGCCATGAGGTTGGCTGCACGCCCTTCCAGCAGTTGGATAGTGCGGGCGTACCAGTTGAGTTCGCCGCGTAAGGCGTTTACCTGATCCACTAGGGCGCGTTCGGTCTTGCGGGATGCGGGCAAGCCCTGGGAACGGAAGGCAATCAGGTCGGCAAGGCTGCGTGATTTCGCCTGCTCGATATAGCTGAAGGCGGTTTCCAACGTCTCCGGGGTGTGCTCGCGAGCCAGGCACATGCGCACCAGCGCTTCATAGATTTCCAGCTTGTCCTTGAGGAAAGCGATCTTCATTTCCTCGGCCTTCAGGTTGCTGCGCAGGTTTTCGAGGTGGAAGTGAGCTTTCAGATAGGCCTGATGGGCCGCTTCCGGATCGCGAAGGGCTTCTTCGATCACGCCCAGCACATACCATGCCTGGTAACTGAGCGCCGGAGTCTCGTTTTGCTGCAGGCGGTCCAGCGCGGCCACGCAGGCCAAGCGGGCTTCCGCCGCTTGGCCGCGATCCAGGTGGATGCGCGCGAGCAGCATCTGGCAAAGCACGCTTTTGGTGAAAAACGGCGAGGGCCCCAGAAACTCGAATGCCCGGTTGCAGAGTTTCAGGGCTTCGTCCAGGCGCTGATCCTGGTAGGCCACCAGGGCCTGATATAGGTCGATGGTGGCCATCCAGGCGCGGTTGTTCTCGCGCTCGAAGAGCAGGCGCGCTTTCTGGAAAATCGCCACCGCGATGCCTGTATCGCCATGATGGGTCAGTGAAATCGCCAGATTGGTCTGCGCCTTCGCCGCCTCATACCCCATGCCCAGTGCCAGGAACGCTTTGTGGGCTCGTCCCGCCAGGTGCGAGCCTTCCTCGCTGAGGTTGAGTTCCAGGTACATCTCGGACTGGTCCAGGTCGCACAGGGCCTCGCGATACGCATCGCCCAGGGTTCGGCAGTCCTCGCGCGCCGCGCGGTAGAGTTCGATGGAATGCGTGTATTCGCCGCGCAAATAATAGAGATAGGCGATATTGTAGTCGGCCACCGCCACCAAAACCGGCATTTGATGCTCGACGCAGTAGGCCCGCGCACGGGCGTAAGTGGCCAGCGCATCACTGAATTCGTTCAGGCTGATCTGGCAGGTAGCCGTATTCTTCAGTGAGATGGCGACATCCTGCGGCTCGCCGATCTCCAGGAACGCATGATAGGCGCGCTGATAAAGTTCCAGGGCCTCTTCGAAACGGTCCTGCCGGTAGAGGATGTTGCCCATATTGGCGTCCAGGCGCGCCAGGCGCAGACGGTCGCCCAACTCTTCGAAAATCCGGCGGGCCTCCTGAGCATACTCCATGGCCTCGGGGTACCGGCCCAGGTAAATCAGGCTTTGCAGCGAGCTGTTTAGTGTTCGTCCTGCCTCGAGTTGATCGCCGAGGCGGCGGTAGATCGCCAGCGCTTGCTGGTAACGGTCCACCGAAGCTTCGTATTTGCGCTTGCGGTAGGCGATGTGCCCGAGCGCGCGCAGCGCGGTGGCACGCGAAGCGTCGTCGCCCACTCGGTCGGCCAGCAGGGAAGTGGCGCGGGCCATGCGTTCGGCTTGCTGAACGTCCACGTGCAGTAGGCGTACCACTTCGTCATAGAAACTGCCGACGGTGGCGGGCTGGCAGAATTCGGGGTGCGATTGCAGGAGCTGCCGGCGGCGGCGCGGATTGACCTCGAGGGCTAGACTGGCCATGAGGTCCTTCAAGCTCGAGGTCATACCGGAATCAGAATCCCTTTTGCTCCAACAGCTTCTTCAGGCGTTTCAGGCAACGCCCACGGATGAAGCCGATGGAACCGGTGGCTAGTTTGAGCCGGCGCGCGACGTCGTTGTAGGGCATCGGCGGGTGCTCGAAGAACAGCAGTTCAATCATCTCGCGGCAGCGCGGCGGCAGATCCGAGATCGCTTCGCGGACGGCCTGTTCGCGCTCCACCTCAAGCAGCAAGTCGGGCGCGATGGCGTGGAGAGCGCTGAGAGTATCCTCCTGGCCGTAATCCAGGTCGCTCTCCTGGCTGACCATGCGCCGCTTCCAGTGATAGCACTTATGGGTGGTGACCCGAATCAGCCAACCCTGTAAAGCCTCGGCATCGCGCAGCCTGGGAAGTTCGTTGAACAGATCGAGGCAGACCGCCTGGAAAATGTCGGCGGCATCCTGCGGAGGCGTCCCATAACGCAGGGGAATGGAGTAGATCAGGTTCTTGTAACGTTCCAGCAGCGCGCTCCACGCGCGCTCGTCGCCTGAAAGGCAGGCGGCCACGATCCGGGTATTGCTCCAATCCTTTGAGGGTAGGCTCACGGACGCGCCCCGGCTGCGCCGCGCCAATAGAGCTGTTCGACATTCCACAGAAGGTAGGGTTCAATCAGCGCCGGACGGAAATTCGCCAGATTCTTTTTAGCCCCGGCCAGGAGGTGCGGGCTGACCAGGGGTACCAAAGGCAGGTTTTCTACCACGAGGGCCTGCACGCGGTCGTACATGCGCTTACGTTCGGTGTAGCTCGGCGTCACCTGCTGCGTCTTTACTCTCGGACCGGACGGTGCCTACTACCAC
>JBDTPR010000101.1:0-13462 GCA_039932635.1 Candidatus Solibacter sp. | reverse complement strand
TCCACACGCAGGCGGCGAGCGGGAGGCAAATCGCGGGGACGCATTTCCAGGGCGTCGGCCAGTTCGAAGTGCTCCAGGATTTCGGCGACGCGTTTGGTGCGCTCCAGGCGGGCCCAGCGTCCGGCGGCGAAGAGCAGGTTCTGGCGTACGGTCAGGTGAGGGAGAAGTGCCTCGCGCGCGCCCACCCAACTGCAGCGCCTTTGCCGGGGCGGCAGATTCACGCCGGATTCGGCGTCGAATACGATGGCATCGCCGATCAGAATGCGTCCGCGTGCGGGACGCGTGAAGCCGGCGATGGCTTCGAGCAGCGCCGTCTTGCCAGCGCCCGCCCGGCCGTGAAGCGCGGTGATGCCATCGGGCAGCGGCAGGTCGATATCGAGTTGGCCGTTGGTTACGCGGGCGTGGGTCATAACGCGTTCAAGATGCTCCACTCCAACCAAACGCGTAGAAACGCCAGGGCCGCGGAGACCAGGATAGCGCTCCATGCGAGGGGCAACACAACGCGCCAGAAGATGCGCCACTCCGAGCATCCGAGGCTGCGCGAGGCATTGCCGTACTCGCGATCTACGGTTGCCATTCGATAGCGGGATCCAAGCACGGCGACCGACATTGCGGTGAGCATTCCGGCGGCCGTGCCTGCCTGATACTCGGGAAACGCGGGGCGCAGCAGCAGGCGCGCCAGAAGGATCAGCGGGGCCGCCCAGAGGAGTGCCAAAGCGCCCAGGAGTACTCTGCGGCCGAGGCTTTCGCCTGTAGAAAGGCGGTAGGCCAGCCACAGCCCCAACGCCAGCCCGCCCGCAGTTGCCACGCCGGCCACTTGCAGGCTGAGCCACAATTTCGGGGTCATAGGGAGCTTCAATTATAGCTGTCGCATGCGTGCGCTGAAATGACGCAGGACGGGCGGCGACTCGACGATTTCCATGCCTCGGATTTCCGCTTTCCGAGCGTTCACTTCGAGGATCGCCTCGACTACGTAATCGATGTGGCTCTGCGTGTAGACGCGCCGCGGAATCGCCAGGCGCAGCAACTCGTGGCGCGCCGCCGCACCGAACATCAGGGTGCCAATCTCCACGCTGCGTATGCCCGCGTGGCGGTAGAGTTCCACCGCCAACGCCTGTCCCGGGAACTGCTCCGGCGGAATGTGCGGCAGCATGCGCGCGGCATCGATGTAGATGGCGTGGCCGCCGGGAGGTTCCACGATGGGCACGCCGTGATCCGCGATATGCCGCCCGAGGTAGCCCGTCGAACAGATGCGGTAATGCAGATAATCCGCGTCGAGGATCTCTTCGAGCCCCACGGCGATGGCTTCCAGGTCGCGTCCGGCGAGTCCGCCGTAAGTGGGGAAGCCTTCGGTGAGGATCAGGAGATTGCTTTCCTGCGCGAACACGCCGTCGTCGTTGGTGCAGAGGAGGCCGCCGATATTGGCGAAGGCGTCCTTTTTGGCGGAGAAAGTGCAGCCATCGGCGAGGCGGAACATTTTCTGTGCAATTTGTTTTGGCGTCCAATCGGCGTAGCCGGGCTCGCGCTGGCGGATGAACCAGGCATTTTCGGCGAAGCGGCAGGCGTCTAAGTAGAGCGGAATGCCGTGGCGGACGCAGACCGCTTTCACGGCTTCGATGTTGGCCATCGAGACGGGCTGCCCGCCGCCGGAGTTGTTGGTCACGGTCAGCATGACCAGCGGGACGCGTTTCGCACCCTGGATGGCGATCAGTGCTTCGAGCGCATTCACGTCCATGTTGCCCTTGAAATCGCCGCGTGACTGGGTGTCGCGGGCTTCGGAGACGGGGAGGTCCGTGGCACGCGCGCCGGTGAATTCGATGTTGGCGCGGGTGGTGTCGAAGTGAGTATTGCTAGGCACCACATGGCCTGCCTTACAGAGCACGGTGAACAGGATGCGCTCGGCCGCGCGGCCCTGGTGCGTGGGCACCATGTGGCGGAAGCCGGTGAGGTCGTCCACGACTTTCTTCAAGCGGAAGAAACTGTCGCCGCCGGCGTAGCTTTCATCGCCGCGCATCAGAGCGGCCCACTGCCCGGTGGACATGGCGCTGGTGCCCGAGTCGGTCAGCAGGTCGATGAGGATGTTGCGGGCGCCAATGAGGAAGAGGTTGTAGCCGGCCGCCGACAGGTACTCTTCGCGCTCGGCGGGCGTGGTGTGTCTCAGCGGCTCCACGCTCTTGATGCGGAATGGTTCGATGATCGTGCGCACGCCCGGATTATCGCATCCGGCACGTTTTGGCGTGTGAACTACTGCTCTATAACGAATTGAACGCGATTGCTTTCGACACCGTCGGCAGTGATGTAGAGTTCCGCCGGGCCCGAGTTATTGATCGCGGGGATCTGGATCTCGATCACGTAGAAGCCGATGAAGCCGCCCGCCAGTGTGGCGCGCGTTACCGGCACAGGAGCACCGTTGACGAAGGCTCGGATGGTTGCGCTCACTGCCGGCGGGTTGTCCACTCGGGCGGCCATTCCGGCAGGCCACTCGGGCGACACTTTACCGAGTCCCGTGGCCGATACCAGAAGCCGCGCGCCGGGGCGCGCGGCCTTACGCGCATCCAGCAGCAGTCCGGTTTCCGCGTCCTGCAGAATCGGCGTGCCGTCGTTGCCTACGAAAATCGCCGGCGATACCGCCTGCACCTGCATCCCGAGCCGCATGTTGCCGCGCCCCGTGACCAGCGCCAGAGTGACATTCGGACCTACCGCGTCGAATGGCACCTGGATTTGCGATGCGTCGTCAGCCGCTGCCAGCACGGGGTAGTTCAGATTCCCCGCGCGCGCCGAAGTCACCCGGCCGCCCACCACGCTGACCAGCGAGCCCGGCGCCGCGGGGCGTGTGCTGAAGTCGGCCGCATTCACGAGCCGCAGACTGCGCTGCCGGTGAGGCGCTGCCGTCGCGTAGACGCCGTAGCCTTCCACCGCCGCGTAAAGCTGTATGCCCGCCGGATCCAGCTTCACATCGGTTGCGCCCATGCCTTCGGGCAGGCGCTCGGAGAGGCTGATCCAATTCACATTCGGAGAGCCCGCATTGTCCAGATCGACCTGCGCCCAGAAGACGCCGCGATCGCTGGCGATGTAGACTGCGCCCGCCGCGCGCTCGCCGGTTATCGCATGCACGGGAACGTTGGGCAGGTTGGAATCCAGCGCGTCCCACCATCCGCCCGCGTTGACCGTTTTCAATACATGGGGAAGCTCGGGGCCGCCGAGCGCTGCCAGCGCGACGTTGGGCCGCGCGGCGTCCACGAAGATGCGCTCCACGGGACCGCGCGCCCGGCCGGTATCGGTGGCCGAGAAGGTTTGCCCATCGTCGCTTGAAATCAGAACGTGGCCGTCGGAAGTGCCGGCGTAGACGGTGCGTTCCGCGCGCGCGTAGGCGGTGATGACGGCACCGGTGCGATCCGAGTACAACTTCATGCGCGCCGCATCGATTTCCATCGAGCGATCCTGTACCGGCTGCCAGATTGCATTGCCCGGCGCCAGTTCCATCGCGCCCATGCGAGCGACGATCACGCGAGTGCCCGCGGTGCCATCCGGAGTGGAGAGGATGCGCTGCACCCGCAAGTTCGGCAGCAGTTCATTCAAGCCGACCCAGGAGAGTCCGCCATCCATGGAGCGCCACACGCCGAATTCGTTGGCGACCGCGATTTGGTCGGCATTCGACCGCGACACAGCCACGCTGCGCTGCCCGAGGCCGATTACGGATTCAGCCTTGAACGCCGTCAGGTTGTCCCATGTGCGGCCGCCATCATCGGAGCGGAAGAGGTTGCGACCGAGACTGTAGACGCGTCCGAAGCCCGAACCCACCAGACGGCTGTTGTTCTCTGGAATACGCAGCACGGGAGGCAAGACCTGGGGCGCGGGGGCCTGCCGGTTCTGGCTGGGCATCCATACCTCGTAATCCGAAGTCTCGAACACGCGGCCGCCGTTGACACGCGCATACAACGTGCCGCCATTATCGGAGTACCATACTTCTTCGACAGGTCCGGTGGCCGGCGAGGCGAGCGCCAGATCGACTGCGGAATTGCCCACACGCCGCCAGTTGGTCCCCTGCGCCGAGGCCAAGCTTGCCAACCCCAGCAGTCCGACCACTGTGGCTGCCAGTCTACGCACTGTAACCTTATGACACACTGTCGAGTCCCATTCTAACCTATTTCCCACCCCGTGCCGGAACCAAGGTACTGAAACTACAGTAAGTTGACGGTGGCGGTCTGCCCGGTCCCCCATTTGCATTGCATGTTTGGTGCTAGACTCAATCTAGCGTACGGCTATGCTTAGGCGACTTATGTTCACGCGGACCAGGCACTCTCTGCTGACCACAGCAGCGCTTGTCGTGTCTTTGAACCTCGTGGCGTTGAACCCGTTGCGTGCTCAATGCACCGTGGATGTGAAATCCATTGGTACTGGAGCCATGGTTCTGGTGCAGACTGGCGACGTTTCCCAACTGGGAGATCGCGCTGGCTATCGCACCATGCTTTCGGCCTGCGGTTTGGTGAAGCAAGGGCAGACCATTAAGACCGGACGCGATGGCTACGCCAAGTTCCAGGTGTCCGACGGCAGTACCTTTGAAGTTTTCCAGGACACCGAGGTGGTGTTCCGCAAGACGTTCAACCCTGCCGACCTGCTAAACGTCTGGATGGGCAAGATTAAGGTTTACATCCAGCACTTCCCCGGGATTCCGAATCCGAACAACGTAAGCACGCCTACCGCGCTGATCTCGGTGCGTGGCACCATCTTCGACGTCGAGGTCCAGGACACGGAAGGCACTACGTTCGTATCAGTAGATGAGGGCTTGGTAGACGTGCGCCACCTGGTGGTGGCGTCGCGCACCGTCAGCCTGCATCCCGGCGAGAGCGTGCAGGTGCTTCGAAATGTGCCGTTGCTGCCACTGGCACGCGACAAGGGTTTCGTCTTCAAGAAGGTACTTGAGGCCGCTCAGGATGCAGCGCGGGTACTGGCGCAGCGTCCCGGCACTACAGGCGGCACCGGTACCACCGGCGGCGGCGTGAATTCCGGCGGCGTACAGAGCGACAAGGGCAAGAATACCGGCGGCACCACCACTGGCACGGGCGCACCCACGGGCGCACCCACGGGAGCGCCGCCCGCTCCTCCGCCTCCACCCCCTCCTCCGGGCGGTGGCGGTGACGACGAATAGATTCATACCCCCGCAAGAGCACGCAAGTCCGGGCGGCCTCGTTTTACGAGGTCGTTCGTTTGTACTGCATGATAAATTGAAAGAGTGCGGCTGACTGCTTCTTTTTTCGCCCTCGCGGCCACGGTTCTCGCGCAGTCTTCCAGCCCCTCTGTGGCCGGCTTGGAGCCTGCCTGGGATATCGCGATCGTGCTCCAGGAGATCGGTACCCACTCCAGCCGCCTGATGACCGCGCTCAAGCAACTCGATGCCGTCGCCTGGGTATCGAAAGGCGCGAGCGACACCTACGTCGAGCAACTGGATTCCTGCCGTCAGCAGTCCCAGGCGCTGGCAGGCGAAGCCCAGGCGCTGGCTCGCAATCCTGAAAAGTTGTCCGGTGCGCTGCGCCTCTTTTTCCGGCTGGAGAGCCTGGAGACCATGCTCAATTCGCTACAACAGGGAGCCGCCAAATATCAGACTCCGCGGATCGCGCAGGCACTGGCATCGTTGTATGCGGAAGGCGGGGCGAATCGCGAACGCCTGCGCTCCTACATCATCAATCTCGCCGCCGAGCGCGAACACCAGTTCGATGTGATGGATAAGGAGGCTCAACGCTGCCGCGCCACTATGATGGCGGCACCTCCACCACCGCCCTGCAAGGCCGCTCCGGCCACCACAAGGAAGAAAAAGTAAGCCATGCCTTTCACCTGCAGTATTTGTGGAGAAGAATCCACACAGATTTGCGTCCGCTGCACGAAGGACGCCTGCGACAATCACATCTGCGAGAAGTGCCTGCGCTGCAGCGATTGCTGTGAGTGCGAAATGCGTATGGCCGAACCCCTGCGCATGATGGTGCATCCTCCGGCGCGCGCGGCCGTCGCAGGCGATCCGGATCCCGATCCCGAACCTCATGTGCCGATTCCCGGCCCCGATCCCGATCCTGCTCCGGAAACCTCTGCGGAGGCGGCATCCGCGACCGGTGGTACCGTGATCCCCGGTCCGGGCTCGGAACCGGATCCTGACCTGCCGCAACCCGATCCCGATCCTGTGCCGCCCATGCCGGAACCCGACCCGCGGCCCGATCGCGATCCCGATTTGCTGCCGCCCGGCGGTCTGGAACCTTTGCCGGCTTAGGCAGCGACCATCAGGTTGCAACCAGTGTTCTGATCAGAGCCGCGCGCGTTAGTTAGCAAGCGACTTTTCGGACGCGGATTTACTCTGCCTTGCAGACGAAATTCGCGGCGTCCTCGGTACTGCCGCTGCCGCGGTACATCGCCACTTGCGGGTAGGGACAGAGGGGTCGCGTACGCACCGTCTTGCCCTCCTGCACGCGTGAAGCGAGTACGGACTCAGGAGCCTTCTTTTGCTCCACCCACTGCTCCAGCGCGCCCAGCATGTCGAACTGATTGGGTCCCTCGCCGCCGCCGCAATGCGCCATGCCCGGCGCCATGAACAAGCGGTATGACTTCGCGACATCACCCATCACCCGCCGCACGCTCTCGAAATAATCCACGCTGCTGCCGGGTGAAATCTGCGGATCGTTCCAGCCGTGATACTGAAGCAATTTCCCGCCGTGTCCGATGAACGCCTTGAGGTCCGTTGAGAGAGCGTTGATCAGGCCTGCATCCGTGCGCGTCGCCAGGTCCGCATCTTTCGGAAAAGAAATTCCCGAGTAGTCCCACATGGCATCTTTAAAGACCACATAACGGAAGTGGTCGAGCCCGATGGCGAAGGGACGCGCACCGGCCATGGTGTTCCAGCCGAGTTCGCTGCCGCGCTCATGACCGGCGAAGACGACTCCGCCGTCGTTATCCTTTACCGCCGAATAAATCTTGCGCACCGCCTCCACTTGCGGCCCACTCAGACAGCCCTCTTTGACATCGCCCTTGCACCCCAACGCCACCGGGTCGAACGTGCAGGCCCGTGGATTCTCCAGTACGCCATCCTTCACGCCGTCCTTCGCATCGCACGCGTCCATCACCGCGCGGTGTACGAGGGCGAATTCGGCGGCCCCGAGCGTGGCGCCCGGCGCGCGCACGGCCTGCGCAATCCACATGGATTGGGTGGAGCGCCCCGTCCAATTGGCCGCGGGAGCGCCCGCCACGATGCCGTCGAAATCCTCGGGGAAGCGCTGCGCCTCTTTCAGCCCCTGCTTGCCGCCCGCCGAGCAGCCATTCCAATACGAGTACTGCGCACCCTTGCCGTAAAATTCCGCCAGCAGGAGCTTGGCCTTCAGCAACATCTCGTGCTCCGAGCGCCAGGCGTAATCGATGAGCTTTTCGGGATGGCCCAGGGCGAAGCTGCCACCGCCGCCCGCATGCCCAGTGTCGGTGGAACTCGTCGCGTAGCCGCGCTGCACGCCCGCGGCCAGAGCACTGTAGCTGATCGAACCCGCCCAGCCGCCATTGCCCACTGCCAGATACTTGCCATTCCAACCAGTCAGCGGCAGCCATACTTCCACCTTGATGTCCGAATCCTTCGAAGGGGTGAGTGTCACCGACACGCGGCAGAACGCCGGCAGCTTTTGATAGGCTGCGGCCGATCCTGTGGGCGGAGTGAACTCCCCAGCGCCCACCGGCTTCGCTAAGGTGACCTTCGCGTCAGCCAGAGTCAGGCCAGCCAGACTTTCGCACGTTGCCGCGTGCAATCCGGCAGAACAGCAGAGGATGAGTAATGCGGTTCGCAGCACGCCTGGAAATATATACTGTCGTGCCGCCGATGTCCAATTACCCGGCGCCGCCGTACGCTGCGGCGATCTGCTTGCGCACGAAGTCGAGGTCTTTGCGGAAGGCATTGATCTCGTCCTTGGGGTCGTAGCGCACTTCGATAGTGATGGGGCCGACGAAACGCTGGCGCGCCAGGGTCGCGAAGAACGGGCGCCAATCCACCAGGCCCTCGCCCAGCGGACAGGGCGTCGCTTTCATCGCACCGTTCGCGTCCTTGCCCCAGGTGAAATCGCGGACGGTGACCGCCTTCAGTTTCGGCGTGACCAGGCGGAGACCCATTGCGGCGCCGTTGGGTCCGGCGTTCTCGGTGGCGTAGCCCGGGTCGAAATCGTATCCCACCCAGCGCGGGTCGATGCCGCGCAGCACGCTACTCACATCCCAGATGCCCGCGCCCACGGCATCGCCGGGGCCATTGTGTACCGCCATCGCAACGCTATAGGCGCGCGCCACGGAGGCGAGGGTGAAGATTTCGCGCTGCACTTCGGTCAGGCGCGCTTCCAGGTCCGGCGCGTTGCCGTACCTCCAATATCCCGGGCGGAACAGTCCGATGCCCATGAAGCCCGCTATGCTCAGAATCTGCCTTCCGTATGCATCGTTGCCCGAGACCACCGCGGTGGAGATGATGGGGACTTCCAGGCCCACGCCAGTGATGGCTTCAATGCCGCGCATCAGATCGCTGCCGGCCTTTTCCGGCGGGATGTGGCTGCCCGGTATGACGGCCATGTCGCAGCCGTCGAAGCCCATGTCGCGCAGCACCATCCCGACAGCTTCGTACTCGAGCTTGATGAGGTGCTGGGAATACAGGCAGACCGCCGGAGTGGTGCGTGGTTTCGGCGCGGTGCGCGGACGCGGAACCCGGGGAGCGCCTGGCTGGCCCGGCTCAGGCAGCGGCGTGAGCGGGGCTCCCGGCGGAGGCGCCTGCTGCTGTGCCCGCGCCGCGGCGGCCGCGGCAATGCCCATTAATATTTCGCGTCGTGTGATTGCCATCGGATCGCCCGAAGGACTCCCGTTCCTCTGATATTGTAGCTACTTCGAGAGTCGAAGCTTGGGTGAAGGCAGCGTGGCCTTCTTGATCGCGGTTTCGCGATCGCCCTGTTGCCATTGCGCCAGCAATTCGGTCTCCGGCACGCCCGCTGTGCGCCCCAGCAACAGGTAGGCCGGCAATGCGTAGCGTAGCGTCTTCCAGCGGGCCATTTCGACCAGCGATGGCAGCGCGCGCACGCGAATCAACTCCAGAGTCGCGGGATTGCGCTGTTCGGTCAGCGTGACCAGCGCCAGCGCTGCCTGCTGCCGGTCGCCCAGCACCAGGGAATTCAGCATCTCCACCATCCACGTGGGTTCGATCTTCAAGCCGAGTTCTGGCCGCTTCTGGGCGAGTACCGCGACCGCCATCATGGCGCGCACGGCGTTGGCGCGTACCGCCGGCTCGGCATCCTGCATGGCGAATTGCAAGTCCTTGATTACCTGTTCCTTTTTGGGCGCGTAGGCGATTACGGCTGCCGCCACGGCCCGCTCCTCGGGCTCGGCTCCGGTACGCAGAACATCGCGCAGTACCTCCAGATTGTCCACCGCCAGGCTGGTGAAGCGCTCCTGCACTTTGCGCGCCGCCGGATCCGACATTCGCGATTCGCCGGCCGTCAGGTCTTCCGCCGCGTTGCCCAACTGCGCCGCGCGTTCCACCGCGCCGACGTATTCCTGATAGGCCGCCGTGATGGCCTCGGGCAGCGCCGCCGTGCCGGAAGGCGCGGGGCGCACGTCGAAGTGCGGCGACCCGCGCTCTTCCACGCCGATGAACAGGATTGCGCTCTTGCCCTCGCAGCAGACCGCCTCGACGCGTGCCGCCGCCACCCCGGGGATGAGTTCCAGCCGGTCCTCCATATCGCCTTTAGAGGGTGGCAGCGGACTTCCCGATTTCAGGTCGAGCGCGTCTAAGACCTTTGCCGGGGTTACTTTACGCAGACCGTAGAAGTTGATGTCGCCGGTGGTCGGTGTCTGGGCGGCGGCCGTCCAAACCGTCGCCGCCAGCATCACGAGGCTTCGAAGCACAATACTCAGACGCATCACAGGCGCTTTCGGGTTCAGTTGCGTGACTGTTGTTGGGCCAGCGGACCGATCACCGGCAGTACGATCGTTTTCCCCTGATAGGCCATCACCACCATGTAGATGAAGACGCCCATGATTCCCAGCGAGATCAGGCTGGACAATTCCCACATGTGTAACATGCTGATGAGCACGATTCTCAGCACGACACTAGCCACGATGCAGGCCACATTCAGGAATATCGATTGGAAAGCGTGGAAGCGAATCAACGGGTTCTTATTGTATGGGGTCAAAATCAGAAATATGATCCCGGTGACCAGACCCAGGACGTAGCACAACGCCGCAGCCACATTCTCCGCGAGCCCTTCGGACTGCTGGAATCCGGGCCCGGCGGCCGCGGACGGCGCCGCTCCAGCCCGACTTCCGCACTTTGCACAGAACTGCCCTTCTACCGATGCACCGCACGTTGCACAAAACGCCATTGGAGATCCTCCTCCTAGACTCTAGTGTGCCCCACGCCCGACTGCAAGTGTTTAAAAATTCAGTAGTTCGCTATTTGCCTGGGGGGCCGAGCACGAATTGGGGAATTACCGCGCCGGCCGCCGCCCCCGCCCACAGGGCCGGAGTGCCTGCTCCAAAGTAGTCCACGATCAACCCGCATAGCGCGCCGATTCCGGCGCCTACTATCGCGATCATCACCCGTTTCGCCATCTCACCTTCAATTGTAGTGCGGCGAAGGTCTGCAACCGGGACGTTCGTGGGTCGGGGAGAGTTAGGGATCGATTACGCGGACTACCATCAGCGCCATTGGTAACGTCGCCCATGCCGGTGGCTTGCTGGTATTTGCGCGCTGCTTCCGCGGTCCGCTGTTTGCTCACCAGGTACAGGAGTTCGCCGCGCAACGGTTCCTTCAGTTGATTGGCGAGACGGAAGGCACGTTCGGCTTGCGCCCGGGCCTCGGCCTGTTTCTGGCGCATTATCGCCACACCCTTTTCATTCGGGCAGGGCGCCGCGAGATACCAGCTTCCGTCCGACTCGGCCAGGTAGCGGACCGCTTCGGTTTCGCCGGTAGTGCTTTCCAGGTGCACTTCGTAAGTGGGTGGGACGGGATAACTCGAAGCCCTCTTCGGGCAGGCCGAACAACGAGCCCGGCGCAGTCCACTCGACCAGCCTCGTTATTTTGTAGGGCGCCTTGGCATCGCTTGGCTGAGCAGGGTTCCCGATTCGAAAAACTCGCGGATGTGCTCGTTGAGGCAGGCTTGCACGCTGGGGTGTAGGAAGCGCGTGAGTCCACCCGGATCGTCGCTGCGCAGGGCTGCCAGCCAGGGCTCCACGAAGGTGGTGCGGATTGACGCCGCGTCATCGGCGGCATGCGTGCCGAAGGCCAGGATGGTGAAAAAGCAGCACCGGCCGTATCACATAGAGGACGATAAAGCCAAATGGGCCTTTACCATGTCACTTTGGATGACGTCCGCCGTTGCGGCCGGGTCACTCGCGCGTAATAATTTCGAACCCAAGACCTGAGTTAAACGTATTCCCTTCATGACACTCTGGCAGGATATCCGTTACGGCGAGCGTTTGCTCCGTAAATCTCCGGGCTTCGCGATCACTGCGGTGTTGACGCTGGCCCTTGGCATCGGGGCCACCACGGCCATCTTCAGCGTGGTGGATGCGCTGCTCTGGAAACCCATCGCATTGCCGAATTTGGAGACCCTGGCGCTGGTAGTGCAGACTGTCCCCGGCGAGCCCAAGCAATGGAATACCCTGCCGGCTGCCGATTTGGAGAATGTCCGCCAGGAGGCGTCTTCGATCGAAAACCTGTTTACCTGGCAGGGCGGAATGGCCAATATCGTCGGCGCCTCAGGCGAGCCAGAACGCGCCATTCAGGTGCTGACCAGCGCCAATTTCTTCAAGACGCTCGGCGTGCAGCCTGCGCTCGGACGCAGCTTCGAGGAGGGCGAAGATCAGCCCGGCCGCGAACGTGAAGTGGTCCTGAGCGACCGCCTGTGGCGCCGCCGCTTCGGCGCCGACCCCGCCATCGCCGGCAAGACGATACGCCTCGACGATCAGAATTTCGTCGTGATCGGCGTCATGCCCGCCAGCTTCGATTTTCCGCTGGCCACCGAACTCTGGACTCCTCACGCCTTTACTCCGGCCCAGCGCGCCACCCGCCTCGGCAACACTCTGGTGGCCGCAGCCCGCCTCAAGCCCGGCCGCACCGTGGGGCAGGCAACCGCTGAACTCGATCACATCGCCATCCGGCTGGAACAGGCGTACCCTGCCACCAATAAGAGCCGGCGTATGAAGGCGATGCCGATCCGCGAGTACATGGTGGAATCGGAGACCGAGCAGTACGTGAAGATGCTGCTCTTCTCCGTCATTTTCGTGTTGCTGATCGCCTGCGTGAACGTCGCCAACCTGCAGTTCGCTCGCGCTACAGGCCGTCTGCGCGAGGTCGCCGTGCGCACTGCATTGGGGGCCGGGCGCTGGCGCGTGATCGCCCAACTTGTCACCGAAAGCGTCCTGTTGTCGCTCGCCGGAGCGGCGCTCGGACTGCTGATCGCCTGGTGGGGCATTGGCATGATGCGCGGCGGTATGCCCGCCGAAATCGAGCGCTATATCCTCGGGTGGAAAGATATTCAGCTGGATACCCGCACCCTGCTATTCACGCTCGTGGCGGCGGTGGCCAGCGGCATTCTCGCAGGGCTCGCCCCGGCCTGGCAATGTTCGCGGCCCAACCTCACGGATGCCCTGAAAGAAGGCGGCCGCGGCGGCACCTCCGGCGGCGCCCGTCATCGCCTGCGCAACCTGCTGGTGGCGGCGGAGATCGCGCTCGCCGTGGTGCTGCTGGTCGGCGCCGGACTGATGGTGCGCGGCTTCCGCGCGCTGGTAGAAACCGGCGCCAGGATCGAGCCCGAGTCGCTGCTCACCCTGCGCATTTCTCTGACCGATAGCAAGTACCACGAGCCCTTCCAGCGCGTCGCCTTCTACCGCGACCTGCTCGACCGCGTCGGCTCCATCCCCGGCGTGCGCGGCGCCGCCGCCGTGTCGGCGCTGCCGTACAGCGACCATTCCGACGGCCGGATCTTCACCATCGAAGGCCGCCCCGCCGAGCCCGACCAGCTTCCGCAAGGCATGTATCAGGTCAGCACTCCGGGCTATTTCAACCTCGTGCGCCTGCCGCTTGTTGCTGGACGTTACCTGACCGATGGCGACGGCGCCGACGCAACCAAGGTCGCGCTGGTCAGCAATCGCATGGCGGAGCGTTGGTGGAAGAACGAATCGCCGATAGGGAAACACATCCGGCTGGGCGGGCTGGAATCGAAGAACCCCTGGCTCACCATTGTCGGCGTGGTTGGCGATATCGCCCATAATCCCTACGACCGCGAGCCCCGCCGAACCATCTATGTGCCCCTGGCGCAGTCCCCTCAACTCTGGATGGATATCGGCGTTCGCACCGCGGGAGATCCGCTCGCGGTGGCGCCGGCCGTTACTGCCGCGGTGCGTGCGGTGGATCGCGAACAGCCGGTCACCGACATGCAGACCATGGCGCGCGCCATCCACAACCGCG
>JBDTPR010000100.1:0-13544 GCA_039932635.1 Candidatus Solibacter sp. | reverse complement strand
GACGACGTGCGGGGCCGCCGCTGCGACGGCCGCCGTGATTTCATTGGAAAGCTCTGCCAGTTGGGTTGCCATGCTTGCAGTATGGCGCGAGCAAGGGGCTGCGAAAACTGGAAATTCGGCCTGCCCGTTCGGCGAGGGGGACAGGTTGAACGGGAAGAAAAACCAACGCTCCCTCACGGTCGCGGCTCCGATGGCTTGGGGGCTGTCCTAGACTCGGAGCTCGTAGCCTTTGGCTCGCATGCCGTCGATGATGGCGTTGCGCACGGCGGTGATCTCGTCCGACGACAATGTGCGCTCCGCCGAGCCCACCCTCAGGCGGAACGAGACGCTCTTGGCGCCCTCGGCCAACGGCGCGCCTGCGTATTGGCGCACGAACTGGATGTCTTCCAGCAGCGGGCCCGCGAAGTTCGCAATCGACGCTTCGAGATTGCCGGCGAGTTCGCGCAGGGATGCGATCACCGAGAGATCGAAGGCGCTTGAAGGATAGCGGCGGATGGGCGTGTACCTAGTCTTGCTTTGGCTCAACGATTCCACCAGACGCAGATCCAGATCGAGCACAGCGGCGCGGCCAACCTCCACCAGATTCGGATGGAACTCGAAGAGCCGTCCCACCGCCGTACCATTCCATTCGACCTGGGCGGCGCGTGCTGGATGTTCGTACGCACGCGCTTCGGTGGGCAGCGTTTTGGCGCCGGGCATCAGGCACTCGGCCACGCGCTTGAGTTCGAAGATGCCGCCATCCTGACGGAGGTACAGTGCGGCCACGAGATGCGGAATTTCGTCCGGCAGGCCCTCGGGACGGCGATGGATTTCGAGGCCCAGCTCGTAAATGCGGAAGCTCTCGCGATGCTTGGCGTTTTCGGTAACGTTGCGCAAGATGCCGGGCAGCAGGCTGGCGCGCATCAATTCCTGATTGCTGGCGATGGGATTGAGGACGTGAATGTGGGCCGCCGGATCGAAGCCGAACGCGCGCACCGATTGCTCGCTGAGGAAGCTATAGTTGTAGACCTCGGTGTACCCGTTCTCTATGAAGAGATTGCGCACACCATGTTGAAAGCGGCGCGAGGGGTTGCCGGGCGGCACAACGGCGGGCACGAGCGGCGCCTTGGGCGTAATCGAATCGTAGCCCACCATGCGGCCCACTTCTTCCACGAGGTCGTCTTTGATGGCGACGTCTTTGGTCGCGCGCCAACTCGGCACGGTCACGGTAAACACGCCGGGCGGGGCTTCGGCGACACCGAAGGCCAGCCGCTCGAGAATGGTGCGGACCTGTTCGGACTCGATCTCGCGGCCGAGTTTGCGCTGCAGCCAAGCGAGCGAAAGCTCGATGGGCGGCGGCACGGCGAAGGCGCGCTTCGCATCGGCCACTCCGCCCACAAGGCGGATTCCGGGCGACACCTCGCGCAGCAGTTCCACCGCGCGGGCCAGGGCACGCACGGTATTCAAAGGGTCCTGGGCTTTCTCGAAGCGCATGCTGGCATCGGTGCGCAGCTTGACGGCCGAACTCGTCTTGCGGATGGAGGAGGCCTGGAAATTCGCGCACTCCAACACGACGCGCGTGGTCTTCGCGCCGATCGCGGAGCCCTTGCCGCCGATTACTCCGGCCAGCGCGATGGCGCCGTCCGCATCGGCAATCACGAGATGGGAAGCGTCGAGCGTGTACGTCTCGTCGTTCAACGCCGTGAAGTTTTCGGAGGGCTTCGCGGGGCGCACGAAAATCGTATCGCCCTTCAGAAGGTCGGCGTCGAAGGCGTGCATCGGCTGCGCCAATTCCGCCATCACGAAATTCGTCATGTCGACGATGTTGTTGATGGGGTTCAGCCCAATGGAGGTCAGGCGGTATTGCAGCCACAATGGCGACGGCTGCACGGTCACGTTCTCGAAGACGAGCGCACTGTACCGCGGGCACAGATCGAGATCGTCGATTTGCACCTTCACCGCGGCCGGACCTTCCGGCAGGAGATCGAGCTTGGCGGGCTCGGTGAGCTGGTGGCCCAAAATGGCGGCCACTTCGCGGGCCATGCCGTGATGTCCCCACAAGTCGGGACGATGCGTGATGCTCTTGTTGTCGATCTCGATGATGGAATCGGGTAGGCAGCCGGCGAGCGACCCGAGTTCGATAATGCCCTCGTGGTCCTTATTGATGCCGAGTTCGGCGCCGCTGGCCAGCATGCCATCGCTCTCGATGCCGCTGACGACTTTCATGCCGAGAGGTACGTAGGCGGTGAGCAATCCCTCGCGGCAATTCTTCGCGCCGCAGGCTACGGTGCGCTTGCCCAAGTCGCCGGCATCGACCACAGCCTTCACGTTGTGGCTGCCTTCGATGGGCGTGACGTGCTCCACGCGAGCCACGCGCACTTCGGCGAGGAACTCGCCCACAATCTCCACGCCCTCGCATTCCGCCGTGCGCATGGTGATGAGGCGCTCCACCTGGGGGGCGGATTCCGTCAGCGCGGGGATCGATTCACGAATCCAGTTAAAAGAGAATTTCACGGTAGAACTGCTCCACGTTTTAAAACTGCTCCACGTTTTAGAACTGCTCCAGAAATCGCAGGTCGCCGCCCTGCAGATGCCGTATGTCGTCGATGCCGTAGCGCATCATCACGAGGCGCGTCAGCCCGAGGCCGAACGCGAAGCCGCCCCACTCCTCGGGGTCGATTCCGCTGATGCGCAGCACCTTGGGATTCACCAAACCGCAGGGCAGGAGTTCCACCCAGCCGCTTTGCTTACAGACCGGGCAGCCGGGACCGCCGCAGATCAGGCATTGAATGTCCAACTCGAAGCCGGGTTCGACGAACGGGAAGTAGCCTGGACGCAGCCGCACGGTGACCGACTTCTTGAAGATCTCCGAGAGCAGCGTCTTCATGAAATACAGCAGGTGGGCCACGGATACATCGCGATCGATCATCATGCCTTCGAGCTGGTAGAAGGTATGCTCGTGGCTGGCGTCGACACTTTCATTGCGGAACACGCGGCCGGGCGCGATCATGCGCAGCGGCGGTCCGAGGCGCTCCATGCCGCGCACCTGCACCGGCGAAGTGTGGGTGCGCAGCAGGTTGCCGCCATCCAGCCAGAAGGTGTCCTGCATGTCGCGCGCCGGATGGTCTGGCGGGATATTGAGGGCGTCGAAGTTGTAGTACTCGGTCTCGACTTCGGGACCGTCCAACACGGTGAAGCCGAGGGATACGAAGAGGTCCTCGAGTTCGCGCTGGATGCGCGTGATGGGATGCACGTGGCCGCGGCGGGGGCCGGGGGCGGGGAGCGTCAGGTCAACCCATTCGGCGTCGAGTTTGGCGTGCAGCGCCGCGGCGTCGAAGGACTTTTTGCGGACGTCCAGCGCGGTTTCCAATTCCTGCTTGGCGGCGTTGAGGACCTGCCCGATGCGCTTGCGTTCTTCGGGCGAGAGTTTCCCCATGCCCTTGCTGATTTCGGCAAGGGCGCCCTTGCGGCCTACGGCGTCCACGCGGACCGCTTCGAGAGCATCCGCCGTGTCGGCGGCGGCAATGCGCGCAAGGGAACGCGCCCTCAGTTCCTGTATGGTTTCGTCAAGCATGTGATGGGAGCTTTAATTGTAGCAATCCGGCTATTCCCGGGTTCGCTGGGTTCCGTGTCGACTTGAGCATACCCTGCGCTACCAAGCCTCGCCAAAGAGCAACCGATATCTCGGAAACAGGTCAGGTGGAACCTGGAGTACGATCCTAACGCCGGTGCCGAATCGGCCATCGCATCCGTGAGAGAATTTCGTTCACCGCCTTCAGGTCGAACTCCTCGGCCTGGAATGGACCGCCCGCCCAACCGACGAGATGTTCGTACTCTTCGTCAGTTGGATCGAAGATGACATCCAAGAAATCCTGGTAGCCTCGGACGCCGCCAACATCCTCCGGTGGGCAACGGCGTCCACCACCAAGGCAGATGGGCGTCTTCACGAGATCGTTCACTGGGATGACCTCCTCCAACACGACCTCATGCCGCCAGTCGTCGCCAAAGTCGTAGACGTAGGTCATTGAGTCGCCCTCGGCCTTGAGCACCTTTGCCAGGTGAGTCTTGCCCTCGTCAATCAGGTCGAGTTCATCGAACTCGTCGTAGTCAGGCACGCCCCAATTCTTGCCATCTTTCTCGAACTGGTGAAGGTGGCTGTCGGTCCAGCCCATGACGGCCTGGAGCGCATCATGCAAACAGCAGAGCCGGATCGAGGCCGGAACCTGGACCACCCGCCAGATCGGTGGCTCGATGCCGACGAGAGTGATCCTCAGTCGATAGGTGGGCGGCGGTGCCTTCGTCGGGGGCATAGGGACATTGTCGATCAGGCGGGCGGCTCCAGTCACCGGTATGCCCGATTCGGGCCGACATAAATGGTCTCGCCTCGGGTCCAAAGTAGGGTCCAAAAAGCCAAACGGCGACTGCCCGTTCCCGGATAGTCGCCGTAAGTTACTGAAAATGTGGTGCGGAGAGGGGACTTGAACCCCCACGAGATTGCTCCCGCTCACATCGCCATCACGCGGGGGCCGCCCATTACAGGGTTCAGCGCCCGCTCACGGCGAGCATGGCGTCGCGCAGTTCCTCGGCGTCGGCGCGGGAGACGTCACGGGAGGCGACCTTCCGGGTCGGCTTCGACGGACTCCGCAGCGCCCTTGGAGAGGTAGTCCTGCTGGTAGGTGGTGCTGAGCAGGATCATATGCGCTGCAGCGGCTTCATTCGGAAGCCGCCTTCCACGAATCCGTTGGCGAGCTAGTCGAGCAGTTCGGAATGCTGGGGCGGGTGCCAATACGGCCGAAATCACTGGCGGTGATGACCATTCCGACGCTAGGGTGGTTCTGCCAGATGCGATTCGCCATCACGCGCACGGTCAGAGGATTAGCCGGGGCTGTAATCCATTGCTTCGCGTACGGCGACAGATCACCGAGAAGCATAGGTAATATCCGGCTGCCTTAAAGATTCCCTGTGCGGAACCGCACGCAGCGATGTAGGGAGATGCGGGGTTAATCGGTTGGGTAGGGGGATCCTCAGTCGCGATCAGACAGATTCGCCGCTAGACTGGAGAGAACTGCGTGTCACAGGACAAACCTCGATTCTACGCGTTCGGCCCTTTCCTCATGGACACCGCGCGGCACTTGGTGTTGCGTCAGGACGAACCGGTGCCCCTTACGCCCAAGTCCTACGACACCTTGCTCGTCCTCGTGCAACACGGTGGCAGCCTGTTGTCGAAGGACGAGCTGATGAATGCCCTCTGGCCAGATCACTCGGTGGAAGAAGCGAACCTGACTCAGCAGATCTCAACGATCCGCAAGGCACTCGCGGACAGCGGTGGCCGCGATCAGTTCATCGTTACCGTACCGGGCAGAGGCTACCGTTTTGCCGTCCCGGCGCGTGCATGGACGGAGGAAGCGGATTCATCAGATTCAGACGCCGGCGAGGCACGAGTACCGTCGTCCGCCGCCTCCGCGCCTCCTACGGCGCCGCGGGCGAGATCGTGGATCAGGTTCGGGCTGATCCCCGCCCTTGCGACTTTGGCGATCGCAATCGCCTTCATCGCGATCCGTCCTCACACGCCAAAGAGCCTCGCGATTCTGCCCTTCCAGAACCTCGCCGAGGACCCCAACATGAGCTTCCTGGGGTTCTCCCTGGCGGACGCCATCATCACTAAGTTGGACTTTGTGAAGTCGCTCTCGGTGCGCCCCTCGTACGCGGTGGAACGATACCGGGATCGCGCCGTCGACCTCCGTACCATCGCCCGCGAGCTACAGGTGGACACCCTACTCACTGGCAGCTTCATCCGGGAAGGCGACGACCTGCGAATCACGGTTCAACTCATCGACGCAGCACAGCAGAAGCTGCTGTGGCGGAACACGTTCGATCTCAAATTCGACCGGCTTCTCTCCGTACAGGATCAGGTGGCTCGGGAGATCATTCGCGGCCTGGCTCTGAGCCTCTCCCCCTCGGAGGGAGAACGACTCAAGAATGACAAGACGGCAGATCCGCTCGCCTACGAATACTATCTCCGGGGCGTAGACCAGTATGCGCGTAACGATTTTCCGACTGCGATCCGGATGCTGGAGAAGTCCGCTGAAATCGATGGCGGGTACGCCCCGACCTGGGCCCACTTGGGAAGGGCCTACACCGCGGACGCATCGTTTCAACTCGGCGGCCGCGAGGAATACAGGAAGGCGCAGAGTGCATACGAAAAGGCCTTGTCGCTGCAGCCGACTCAAATCGAGGCGCAGATTTATATGGCCAACTTCCTCACGGATACCGGGCAAGTACAACGGGCCGTACCCTTGCTGCGGAAGGCGCTGAGCAGTAATCCCAATCACGCTGAGGCGCTATGGGAACTAAGCTATGCGTACCGGTTTGGCGGCATGCTGAACGAAGCAGTCGCGGAATGCGAACGGGCCCGCCAACTCGACCCGACCGTGAAGCTCAACACATCCGCACCCAACGCATACCTTTACCTGGGCCAATACGACGAGTTTCTGAATCACCTTCCGCCGAACAACGATGCCGCCTTCCTTGTCTTCTACCGCGGTTTCGCCGAGTACTACAAGAAGAATTGGGAACAGGCGGCATCCGCATTCGACCGTGCCTTTCAAAAGGACCCCACTCTGCTGCAGGCAGCGGTGGGCAAAGCCATAGCCCACGGAATTCGAAATGAAAAGACGCAAGGCTTGGCTATTCTACGCGCCACCCAGGCCAAGGTCGATCAGCGCGGAGTGGGCGATCCCGAAGCCATCTACAAACTCGCTCAGGCCTACGCGGTGTTAGGCGAGAAGAACGCCGCGCTACGGGTACTGCGGCACAGCATCGAAGGAGGCTTCTTTCCGCATGCCTACATGTCCCGCGATTTCCTGCTGCATAACCTGCGCGCCGAAGCCGAATTCACCAACCTGATGACACTGGCGCGCGAGAAGCACGAAGCTTTCCGGAGCGCCTTGTTTTAGCATAGTAGGCCCGCCGGCCGAAACCCTCAGGCTCCCTCCGGAGGCCGCTAGCGCACGTTGACAATCACGGCGTTACTAGTCTGGCCGTCAACCGTTACGGTGATCGAAACCTCGCCCCGTCCGCGCAGACTCGCGGGAAGTTGCAGGTTCACCTGGTCCAGACCGGCGAACTCACCCTGTGCTCCGGCGAAGGCCACCGCAGTGTTCTCGCCGCCGATCGAGGCGCGCACATTGGCAATGCCCGAATTCTTTCGCAGGCCGGTACCGAACAGTGTGAGGAAAACGGAGTCGGTCGCCCCACCCATATCGATGGGCGTGGCCGAACAACTTCCGGCCGTGCCGCACTGAAAAACAGCCTGTGTCGCTTGCGTACCATCCGCGGCCACGCGGACCGCTACCGCAGCGGCCACGTTGCCGCCCGGTACGGTAAAGATCGAAGGCACGATAGTCGCAATCTCGACGGAACCCGCCGCCACCGCGCCGCTCGCGGAGGTAACCGTGATCTGAGCCGGTCCATTTGCCGTAGCTGCCGGCAAGAGGAAGTTCACTTGGCCTGGCGAGGCCAGCGCCAATTGGCCGAGGCGTAACGCGCCAGCCGCGTCCTTCACCGAGACCGTAGTGCCGCCCAGCGCAACCGGCAGTGGTGTGGCTGTGGGTGAGGAAGTCTGGCTGGCCAGCCCCGCGCCGTATCCGGATGCCAGGCTGTCCGGCGCCAACCGCGCGCCGGTATTGGCGGCCGCGGAAGTGACTGCCAGACTGGTTGGCGGAGCGGGTGCAATGGGTGGCGTGGCCGCGTCAATCGAAAGTATGAACTTGATGACTTGCGCGCGTTTGGCCCCGTCCGCCAGAGGGTCTGTGCCCTGCGTCCCTGCGCTGCGGTGCGCCACATTCTCCATCACCTGCTCGAGCGAATTGGCGGACCCGTTGTGGAAGAAGGTCTGCGGAAACGCGAACAGCGAAAGCAGCGAAGCTGGCGCGAACCCGTCGGCTCCCAATGGCGCGGCGCCGTTCTGCCGTACTTCGTTGAAGGCCTGGGCATTAAACGTGCCCACGCTGCGCAATTCCCCGATCAATTGGGTGTTCGCGATCAGGCTCGCGTCGGGCGGAGGCGTAAAGCGAACGCGGCTGGAGGTCCACTGCGCTCCGCCGTGGCAACTCTGGCAGTTGGACTGAATGAACAACTGGCGCCCCACCGCAATATCAGGGTCGGCCGAACCTCGCAGGGGTGAGATTGGCGAACGGATTCCGCTTTGCACATAGGCTTCAATCGCGTCCCAGGCGGGAATGCCGCGGATTTTGAGCTGATTGCGCCCGCCGCTCGCCAAGGGCGTGAAATTGGCAACGTTCGGTTCCTGAGTCACGCCGTCAGACACAACAATGAGGCCCAGCCCTCCGGAAACTGCACGGATGTTCAGCTCGAAATCTGCCTCCTCATCCCGCTCCGCGGACCAGTTCAGCGCTCGCAGAGTTTTGTGCGACGCATCGGTCCGATCGAAGTCCGTATGCTGCGGAATCGTGCGTTTCGGACCGGAAGGAAAGATCCAGACTACGTTGTCGGAATGGCCGAAAGGATGGCAGGAGCCACAGGATCCCCAGCCGTTATTGGACATCCTGCCGGTGATGGGAGTCCCGCCCGCGGTGGCCGGATCGAATTCGCCAACTGAAGAGAAGTACAGTTCCTTGCCGGCCTGCTCCTTGTCTTCGGCCCTGCCTGCCGCGGGCAGCGCGGCGGATTGCAGGGTGCCCGTCACCTTTTCCACTGCGCCGCTCAGATCGATCACGCTGACGTCGCGCGACACATAGTTCATCACGTAAGCGGTTCGGTCGGTGGAGTTGATCACAATGCCGCGCGGATTCTTCCCGGTGGGAATCTCGAGAACTCTCGTCAGATCGATGGGATCGTTTTGGACCGCCGGGCTGCCCCCGGCTTCAAGCTTGATCTTGACCACAATATTGCTGGCCGAACTGATCACGTACCCTTCATCGGCTTTAGACTTGAATGCCATCGCCCATGGCTGCGTGACGAAGCGCCTGGTTGCATTCGTCTGCGCATTCACGGCGGCGTGCATGTTGATGGTCTTACCGGCATCGCGGCGCGAGTCGAGATCGATTACGCTGAGCAGGCTCTGGGTATTGACGTTGAAACGGAACGGACCGTTCGGCGAAGCGCCCGTGTTGGGAATAAAAGCAAACTTGCCGCGAATCGCAATATTGTTGAGCTGATTCGGATAGGCGCCGGTGACGAACTTAAAATCGGCGGCCACCGGCGTCACGGGCGGAGCGATGCGCTGAAGCGCGTCCCCGGCTGCTTTGAAGCCCGTATCGGCAAGCGGATTGATCGTAATATCGCTCACCACGGTGTCGGTGGCCGCCGAAATCACTGTCACGTGACCGGCCTTGGCATCGTCGGCCCCATCCGTCTTGCCTGCCACGGGCAGCGAAAGAAACTGGGTTACAAGTACGGTCTCCACCGTGTCGTCGCCAGACCCCGCATTGGTGATTGCAACGCCCCTGGGCTCCGGGCCGACGTTCGAAATCGTGGACATGACCCGGAGCGCCGATGTGTCGATCACGGACACGGAGTTGGAGCGGGCATTCGCCACATACAGTTTGCGCCCGGTCGGAGTGAGCGCGATCCCGTATGGCTCCGCCCCCACGGCAATGGTAGCGACCGTGGTGTAGTAGCTCGAAGGGTTTCGGCTGATGTTCAGCACCGAGATTGTGCCGTCTATGGTATTGGCCACGTAGGCGCGAGTCCCGTCCGGCGACAATGCCACGCCATTGGGTTCCTTGCCCACGGGAATCTCCGTCAGGCGCGCGTTGCCGTTTCCTACGTCGAAGAGCGTGACACTGTTGTTGTCCGGGTTGGCGACAAGCAGCAGCGAATCGTCGGCACTTAGGGCCAGCGGTTGAGAGCTAGTAGGTCCGGCGAAGCGTCGCACGGTTTGGGCTGAAACGTGGCCCAGGTGCCGGTTCGCGGCAACTACTGCGGCTACAACAGCCACAACGGCAATAATCTTACTTCTCATAGGTTTCTCTCCCGGTTGAAATGTCATTCGGAGTCCGCTCGGTTTGGCTGATACTCGAAACAGCTTCCCTGGCTGTAGTCGTAACAACCGGATCCTTGCGAGCCGCGGAGCACCTCCACGGCTCTGAATTCATCAGTCTCTGCGAGAGCGATGGGGTTGAAAACCACCTCGCCGTTGAACCCCGGTGGCTCGCCGAGCACACGAGCGGTGATCATGGCCATTTCTTCCAGCCGGATCAACACTTCTTCGTAGAGCCGAGTCATGCGGTGGCGATCGTCCGCATCAAGTGGAACGCCTTCTCTTGAGGTTTGCAGGTGAACGTTGCTCATAGCCCTGAGTTCGAGATTACCTGTCTTCGGCTTACTTCGAGGTTAGGAAACAGTTAGCATGGCGTAAGGATCACTGCCACGCCTTATTTCCCCAAACGATGGACATTTGGGGCGGCAGGATCAATACATTCAGATCTTCCACCGCGGTCTGCATGTCCGTTAGCTTGTGCTCCAGTTCTGCCTGGCTGAGGAGACCGGCGTCCACCATGGCAGCCCCGGCTTCTTCAACGCTCCACTTCAGGAAGAATCGAGCGTCGCCGCGAACAATTGCGGGCTGGTGGATTTCAAGATCCGGATCGGCGATTCCGGCTGCCTTTACCATGTGATAGAGGTTCCGGGAAAGCGAGTAGTTGAGGCCGCGAGCGGCGCCAAGGCGTGTAAACAGTGCCGCGAACGCGTTCATTGCGGTTGGAGGCATGCTCCCGGCGGAAGACAGGTCGCCGTCTTCCACCACCAGAATTCCTCCGGGTTTGAGCACCCGGCACATCTCCCGAAGACAGGCCTCAGGGTGTGGTAAGTGCAACAATAGAAAGCGGCAGTAGGCCAGGTCGAAAGATCCACTGGGCAGTTTCGTGTCGCATGCGTCGGCCTGGAGGAACGAGAAGTTGGCAAGTCCGCTGTGGCCGCAGATTCGCCGCGCCTCGTCCAGTTGGGGCGCGTGCAAGTCGATCCCTATCACCGCCCCGGAGGGCCCCGTCATTTCGGAAAACATGCGGGTGGTTACGCCCACGCCGCAGCCGAAGTCCGCGACCCGCATGCCCTGCCTCATTCCGGCCCGCAGCAGTGCTCGCTTTCCGGCCGGCGAATAGATGCCATGCAGTAGCCACAACCGGTGAACCGCCGAGGTGCCCGTGGCCAACACATAAGTGTCGCTGCCCGGAATGGCCTGCCGGAGCCCGATAGCCGGACAACTGAAATCATTGCTAGAGCTGCCAATAGATTAGTCGATGGCCTCGCGCACCATATACTCGTAATTTGTCATGTTAGTAACCTCAGAGTGATTGGTGGGTCAGCGAATTGGATTGCGGCGCTTTCCCTACTTATACTACGCGTAAGTTAAAGCGTGAAGTCGTTAGCGCCGAGTAAGAAAACGGTAAGCAAGAAAGGAGGGGTAGCAAGTTAGATGGCGATCTTCAGACCCGCAGGCGCAGAGGCAACCGCCGCGGGGCCCGCGATGCCAACGCCGTTGTCCACCATCAGCAGCGCGATCGGATCCGCTGCGCAGCCCCCCGCAAGGTTCCCGGCCGGGCGAAACCGGATTCCCGACCCTGCCACCAGGTCGCGGATCGTAGTCGATACCAGGACCTGTCCCGGCTCGGCCTGTTCTCTAATCCGCTTCGCCCGCTCAACCGCCGTGCCCTGCACGCCCGCGATTGTGACTTCGCATTCGCCGATGTGTAGCCCGGCCTTCACGGCGATGCCCAACCTTACGGCGTGGTGTGCAATCGCGGAAGCACATCGCACCGCGCGCGCCGGACCGTCAAAATAGGCGCACAGATTGTGCGGGAACCCGCCGCATTCCCGGCCATGGAACCACTGAAGTTCGCGCAGGACATGATCGCGCAACCGGTGCAAGGCCCACGCCTCGCGCGGAACTTCGAAAGTGGCGGAGAGCAGGGTCGCCAGGATGGGGTCCGGACCCCTCGTATGCCGCACCCCTGTCAGGAACTCCTCCACCTCGTCAATCACCTCGTCCTGGTCGCCCACAAAGGGCAGATGATCGTCCCCGTGCAGTTCCACGTAGCGGGCCTCCGGAATACGGCTCGCAATGTACCGTCCTTCTTCCGCCACCAGGCATTGGTCGCCGGCCCGGTGTAGCACCAGGGTCGGTACGCGAATCGCCGGCAGCACATCCCGTATGTCGGCCTCCGAGTTCATGCGGGTCAACGCCACCGCCGCCGCCGGACTCGCGGACGTTCGGAGATAGGCAGCCCACCATTCGCGAAACTGCGGATTGTTGACCATGGAGGGGGCGCGCGTCTCGATCCCTACCGGGCCGCCCCAATCTTCTTGAATCACCCTTAGGAATTCCTCGCGTTGGACCATAGTGGGTCCCCACGGATAACTGGCGTCGCAAATCCGCTTGGCATAGGAGCCAATCATCACAAGCGCCGCCGTTCTATGCGGGTATGTGGCCGCGAAAAGGGCGGACATCGCGCCACCTTCTGAAACGCCGCAAAGCACCGCACGCTTCGACCCCACCGCATCCATCACGGCGCGAACATCGTCCATACGCTGCTCCAGTGTCGGCAGCGCACCTACGGGCACACGATCCGAAAGTCCGGTGCCGCGCTTGTCGAACAGAATCAGCCTGGAAAACCCGGCGAGGCGGCGCAAAAACCGCGCGAACGACGGTTCGGTCCAGAAGTAGTCCAGGTGGGAAACCCAGCCCATGACGAACACCAGATCGATGGGACCCTCCCCAAGCACTTGGTACGCTATGTTTACGTCGCCGCTGCGCGCGTAATGGGTGCACGGTATCTCCAACGCCGGAGAGTGTCCCGGTTCGAACGCCGAAAGCTCGCCGGCTGCCTTCCCTACCGCTGCCACAAACCGATATCCGCGGCGATGCGCGGTCTCGATGAAACGCGGGTCCTTGTGAGAATCCCCGAGCACTCTGCGAATCTCGGCAACCGTGACTTTAAGCACGTCGGCTGTGACAAAGACATCGGGCCAGATGGCGCCAAGCAGTTCCTCTTTGGTGACGAGGTGTCCAGGCCTCTCTGCCAGATACTGGAGCACGCCTAAAGCCTTCGGCGCCAAGTCCACGAATTCGGCCCCACGCCCCAACCGCCCGCCGGAGAGATCCAGGTGGAAGGGTGGAAAATCGATCCGGCCGGCATCGCACATGGCAGCCATCATCGGAGTTCACCCCGTCCACGCCAGGACGAACCCAGGCGTGTCCGGTCAACGCTGTGTCTAAAACGAACGGGTCTATTGGAAGGCATTTAACACCGAAAACAGGCACTCTGCTGAACGTGTTTACTGCCCTATTCTGCTGGTTTCGCCGCAAAAAGTAGTGAAAGCAATCTAAAGATCTCTAAAAACCGGCTAAACTTGGTGCGATTCAGTGCAAAGGTTCTGCAACTAAGAGCAATTTCCTAAATTCCCTTGCAGACGGCGACTAACCCTGAGTTGCGCTGCCAAATATCAGCGGTAAGGCTGGCGTTAGTGGTCTATTCCGCCCGGCATATCGAACTCGCCGTCCCTTGGTATCTTGTGGCACCTTGCGCCAGGGGTTTTACTGTTTC
>JBDTPR010000099.1:0-13663 GCA_039932635.1 Candidatus Solibacter sp. | reverse complement strand
TAGACGAAAGTCGGAATATCGGATCTGGAGGACGCGCAAAATCGTGCACGGAAAGACAACGCCACAAAAGACCAAGAGTAGGAGCCGGATGCCGGCATAGATCACTATCCGATCGGGGCGCTGACGCGTAAGAAGAAACATCGCCGCAGCGACCACCAACGCGCAAACCGTCCATACAGCCTGACGCCAGTAGATAGACCAACCCACGGCCAAAGCCTGCATGTAAGACATAGCTTCAGCCACGATACCACCTTGCGGTGGTAGGGGCTTGATAATTTGGGGATTGGATCAGTTCTGCTGTTGCTCAGCAACAGTGATTGCTTCCTGGAGACACGCTACGATCGGCTGCGCTTCCTGAAGGCTCAGACGCAGCCGCATGGACGGGATGGAAAACCCGCCGAACAGCCCAGCATCACCGGGAATGATATGTGGGGTTATCGGAAACTTAGCCTCAGCGGGGTCGGGCATCCCCTGGCAGGGAAACGCGCGACTCGCTTAATCTGTTCCGAGTTCGCGGCAAAGACCCGAATGTGCGATCGCGATCCATATTCCCATTGTCGCGGGATGCTCGGTCGTAGGCAACGGCAAGCGCACCTCCGGTGCCGCCCTCGGGGCCGCCCTACTTTGATGCGCGCGCGCGGAGTTCGCGCAGCGCGTCGGCGGCGATCCAGCGCGCCGCCCGCGAATCGATTGCCTGGATCTGCTCCGCTTCCGTAATCGCCACCAGGCGGAGACTCTCATTGCGTTTGCCGATCGAGCGCAGCGCCCAGTTCACGGCCTTCTTCACCATCTTGCGGTCGTCGGTGGAGGCCTCGCGAATCAGCGGCAGCAGGGCTTCGAATTGCGCATCGCTTGCGCGCTTGTCTTTGACCGCGAGTCCCGCCATCGTCGCGAAGCCGGCGCGGCGCACGAATTCCTGGCGGGCCGTCGCCCATTTTGCCGCCAGCTCCCAGGCGTACGCCGAATAACGAAACAGATTCAGGCAGGCCTGATCGCAGACATCCCAGGAATCGAAATCACGCGCCCAGGCGGTCATCTGGCGCTGCGTGATCTGCTTGGGGTCGGCGACCAGCGTCGCCAGGATACGCGCCTCGTGAACGCCGGACGCCCACAATTCATCCGCCACTTGCGGATCGCGACCCGCCCGGCGGGCGATGGCTCGAACCACCGGCATCGCCACTCCCAGGGTTCCGACACTGCTGATGCCGTAGCGGGCCATCCCCGCGACGTTCTTGGGATTGGCATGGGCGCGCAGTTCGGTCAGAATTTCACTGGCTTGCATCGGGATACTCCACGCGAATCAGGAATAACCCCCTGGCCGGCGCGGTGGAGCCGGAGCGTAAGGGTAGGGAGGTCAGGTCGGCCAGATTGCCGCGCCCGGCCTCGATCAGGGTGCCGATGATATTGCGCACCATATGCTTCAGGAAGCCGCTGCCTCGCACCCGGTAGACCAGGCGGCCGCCTTCGCGCTCCAGGGTGGAAGAATAGATGGTGCGGACTTTGCTCTTGCCCTCGGCATCGCGGCGGGGGTCGGCGGCGGCGAAGGCGGTGAAATCGTGCTCGCCCTCGAAGACGCGCGCCAGGCGAGTCATGCGAGTTTCGTCCAGGATGTATGGATGGTGGTAAACGTACGGCCACTCGAAAGGGCTACAGACTTCGTCGCGAACCATGCGGTACTCGTAGGTTTTGGAGAGGGAATCGAAGCGCGGATGAAAGTCCTCATGTACCTCCGCGGTGGACAAAACGCGGATCCCCGGGGGCAGCAGGCGATTGATAGCGCGCCGCAAATTCAGCACCGGTATGGGGTTTTCGAAACTGAATGCGGCCACCTGTTCCAGCGCATGCACGCCGGCGTCAGTGCGGCCGCTGCCGGCGACGTGGACGGGCTTGCCTTCCATGCCGCTGACGATTTCTTCAAGCAGTCCTTGAATGGTGGCCAGTCCGGGCTGCGTCTGCCAGCCGTGGAAGGGGCCGCCGTCGTAGGCCAGATGAATGCGTATGCGGCGCATTACGCCGGGCGTGAGCCGGGTTTGACCAGGGGGAGTCCCCTGTGGCAGAGCGGGCAATCCTCGGGACGATGCGCTTGAACCTGCAGGGTGGCGAGAGCCACGCGGGGTACGCCGACGTCGGCCGTTCCGCCGCTGCGGTCGATTATCGAGCCCGCCGCGAGGACGCGGGCGCCGGCGGCTTGCAGGCAGTCCACCACGTCGCGGGTACTGCCGCCGGTGGTGATCACGTCTTCCACGACTACAGCGGTCTCGCCGGGCTGTACCGAAAAGCCGCGGCGCAGCACCATTTTGCGGCTCTCCGGGTCGCGCTCGGTGAAAAGAAAAGGAGTTCCCAGGGCGCGGGCGGCTTCGTGGCCGATGATCAATCCTCCGAGGGCAGGGGAAACCACGAGCGAAATTTGGTCGTCTACTATCTGGCGCAACTCGGCGGCCAGGCGGCGTCCCAGTTCTTCCGCCGTGGCCGGGTGGCGCAGCACGAGGGCGCATTGCAAATAATTGGGACTGTGGAGTCCGCTGGTGAGGCGAAAGTGGCCTTCCAGGTAGGCGCCGGCGGCGCGGAAGAGATCGAGAACGGATTCGGCTTGCGGCGTCACAAACGCCTACTATACCATTGAAGGTATTACGCTACAGACCCAAGGTTCTTCAAGCTGGAACCAAGGGTTCTTTCAGGCAGTCAGGTTGGCAGGGAGGTTATTTTCCATGATCGGTACCAGATCTTATCTTGCGGTGCTCTGCGCCATGTTGGTGGCCGCACCCCCGGGCGCCTTGGCGCAAGCCCCTGCCCCCGGGCAACAGGTAACGCAGAAGCCGGGGATTAAGGACAGGATCATCGCACCGTATCGGTCGGTCGATGTGCCGCTCAACAATCTGACGAATTCCACGCGCATAGAGAGCCTGTTGCGCGCTGGCAATCTCTACCTCTCGCTACAGGATACGATCGCGCTGGCGCTAGAGAACAATCTGGATATCGCCATCCAGCGTTACGGTCCGCTACTGGCCGATGCGGCGTTGCGCTCGACGCTCGCCGGCGCCAACGCGCGAGGCGTCTCCACCGGTGTGACCGCCGGGCCGTCCAGCGCTTCGGTGAATAGCGCCGGCACAACGCCAGGTACCAACGTCAGCGCCACGGCGCTGACCAGTAACGCCACCTCCAGCGCGGTGGGCGCCGCGGTACTCTCCGCGGGCGGTCCCGCCATTCCGAGCCTCGACGCGGCGCTTTTCGGTAACTTGAACTGGGGGCACTTTACCACTCCCCAGTCGAGCGCGTTCCTGACCGGCAGCAACTCACTCACCCAGCAGCAAAATATCGCCAATTTCGGGCTCTCCAAGGGATTCCTAACGGGCACCAGCGTGAGCCTCGGCCTCAATAACAACTCGGTCAGCAGCAACAATCCGCGTAACGATTTCAATCCGTCAACCACGTCGTCGCTGGCGCTGAACTTCAACCAGCACCTGCTGCAGGGCTTCAGCCGGTCGGTGAACTCGCGCCAGATCAACATCGCGCGCAACAACCGCGAGGTGAGCGACCTCACGTTCAAACTACAGGTTGAGACCACGGTTGCTGCCATCATGGAGCTTTACTGGGACCTGGTGTCTTTCAACCAGGCGGTGCAGGTGGGCCGCGATGCGCTCTCGGCGTCGCAGCAACTGCTGGAAAACAATCGCAAGCAGGTGGAGGTGGGTACGCTGGCGCAGATCGAAGTGGTCCGCGCCGAGGCCGAGATCGCGTCGCGCGAACAGACGCTGGTGGTCAGCCAAACCCGCGCGCTGCAACAGGAGACCATTCTGAAGACGGCGCTGAGCCGCACCGGCGTATCGTCTCCCGCGATTCAGTCTGCGCATATCATCACCACAGACCGTATACAGGTGCCGGATGTCGAACCCATTACGCCGATTCAGGACATGACCGCGCTGGCAATCTCTTCGCGCCCGGAACTGGCACAGAGCCGGATTCAGCTCCAGAATCAGCAGTTGACCATCAAGGGTTCGAAGAATTCGCTGCTTCCCACCTTGGATGTAGTGGCTAATTTGAGTAATGGCGCACTTGCCGGCGATCCGAACCCGCTGACCGCGCCAGCTGGTACCGTGCACTCTAACAATGCTTTTTTCCTCGGCGGCTACAGCACGGTGCTTTCGCAGTTGTTCTCGCGCAATTTCCCGAACTACTCCGTTGGGTTGAGTCTCAATGTGCCCATCCGCAATCGCGCGGCGCAGGCGCAGGTGGCGACCGATCAACTGACGTATCGCCAGCAGCAGCTAGTGTTGCAGCGCCTGGAAAATCAGGTTCGCGTGGATGTGCAGAATGCCATGATCGGCGTTTCGCAGGCGCGTGCGCAATACATTTCGGCGCAGAAGGCGCAGGTGCTGCAGGCGCAGACGCTGGATGCGGAGACCAAGAAACTGGCGTTGGGAGCGTCCACCATTTACAACCAGATTCTGGCCGAGCGCGATCTGGTGACGGCACAATCCAGCCTGGTGACGGCGGAGGCCGCGTATGCCCGTTCCAGAGTGGAACTCGACCGCGCGACGGGGCAGATTCTGTACAACCACAATGTGTCGCTCGACGAGGCCGTCAAAGGTTCGGTAGCGAAGCCTCCCAGTTCGCTGCCGCCGGCGCCGCGACCGTAGGTAGCCACGAAGTTGACACGTAGAGTGCCTATTTTGCATACAGCGATTTCCTTACGAACTGCGCAAATTCAGCAAAATAGGCCAAATCCGGTGGGTGCGTGGTTTGGCTCGGAAATTGCTCTCTGTAAGGCGTGACTGAAACTTACAAGGCCTTCGGAGAGACGATTGACCCCCGATTTCTAACCCTCGCCTACGAGTCACCTCGCCTGAATTCCCTCAATTAGTCCTCGAAATCCCTCACAATCGTCTCTTCAGGCCTAAGCCCAATCGGGGCTCAGGCCCGCCCCATTCTCGTTTCCTTCGATTCTCGTTTACAGTAGAGGGATGGCGCAAGAGATGTTCGACGTGGTATGTCCCTGCTGCGACGCAATCCTAAAGATCGATCCGGAGACGCGTGCAATAATTGCGCACACGGTTCCTGTGAAGCCCTTGCCGATTGACGATCTTGCAGCCGAGGTAGCCAAGCTGAAGGGTGCCGGCGAGCGACGCGAGCAGCTATTTCAAAAGCAGTTCGAAGCCGAGAAATCGCACGGAAAGGTGCTGGAGAAGAAATTCGACGAGCTTTTCAAGCGCGCCAAGGAAGACCCGGATACCAAGCCGCGCACGCGGGATATCGATCTGTAAGTAGCAGGTTCAGCGGCAGATCAAGAGGTTTTCGGCGAAGCCCCAGGCTTCGTCCACCCACTGCTCCAGGAGTTCTAAACCAGCAGCCTCGGCCATGGTTTCCACCTGTTCCAGATAGAACTTGTGGCACGACTCCGTGCAGATTGTTTCGCCGGCGGCGAAATCCACGAGCAAGTCGGCTTTTCGAATACTGACAATCTGGTAGACCCGCGACTTCAGGTGCATTTCGATGCGCTGCGCCTCTTCGTGATAGCGGATCACGTGAGCGAACTGGCGCAGGTCGAAATCGCCATCCAGTTCGCGATTGATGCGCCCCAGCAAATTGAGGTTGAAGGCGGCCGTGACACCGGTGGGATCGTCGTAGGCATCGAGCAGCCGCGCAGTTGGTTTCACCAGATCGGTTCCGAGCAGTAGCGCGTCGCCTGGCGCCATCGTTTGCCGCACCGAAGTCACAAACTCAATTGCCGCATCCGGCTCGAAATTGCCGATCGTGCTACCCAAAAAGAGCACCAGCATGCGCTGTCCCGGAGCGCGCCTTGACGTCACCTCGCGCAAGCCATCGAGATAGCTCATCTCCAGGGGATGCACGCGGCACAGATTATCCAAATCTTGCGCGCATTTGGCGAGCGCGGTTCCGGAAACGTCGATCGGGTAATAGACTGCATCCTGACGGCGCTGCACCCGCTCGAGGATACTGCGCGTCTTGGCGCCCGACCCGCTGCCCAATTCGGCGATCATCAGGTCGGGCGGAAGGGCCTCCAGCAGACTGTCGGCGTGGGCCTCGATCACGCGCGCGTCGGCGCGCGTCAGGCCGTATTCGGGCAGGAATGTGATCGCCTCGAAGAGCGCGGAGCCGATGGAGTCGTAAAGGTACTGGCAAGGCAGGGTTTTCTGCTCGGGCTGGGTAAGTCCGGCCCGGACGTCGCGCGCGAATTGTGTTTCTAAGGCGCTAGCGAACATTATTACCCTGCCACCATTCGGAAGGTCCCGTACACGTAAGGATACGACGGCCGGAACCAGTTACGAAAGCTCGGCCGCAGAAAACACTCAGCCGTGAGCGGCGAGCCGCCCTTCATTACATAATGCTGGCCATCGAAGAATGGTTGCGAGTAATTCGTGTAAAACGGGAAGGGCTGAAAACCCTCGAAAGGTGCGAACAGAGTAGAGGTCCACTCCCAGCCGTTGCCGAGTAACTGCGTGGGGCGGTCCGTGCCATCGTCGTCGGCGGTCACCGGGATCGGGTCCCAGTAGCGGAAATTCAGATTGCTGGAGCGGCGCGCCCCGCAGGCTGCGCGGTGAAACTCCGACTCGGTCATCAGGCGCGCGCCGCGCCATTCCGCATAGGCGGCGGCCTCATCGTGGGTCACGTAGGCCGGCGCATCCAGCGGCAGCGGGTACTGCGAGAACATGCCGCACAGGTTCCAGCCCCCCTCGCGTTCTACCCAGAAGAACGGCGCAGGGGCTCCCTCCCGGACGAACTCGAGATACTCGCCATTGGTGACTTTGTACTTACCCACGACGAATTCGGGCACCTCCACGGAGTGCGCATCGAATTCGTTGTCCCAGCCAAAGGCTCCGCCGCCCTCCTGTCCGAGGCGCGCGGCACCTTCGGGAATCTCGATCCATTGGTTGGTGGTGGCGCCGGCTTCGACGGGCCGCCATCCGGGACGTCCCTGGTGCGGTGGAATCTTATTGCTGTAATCCAATTGATGCAGAATGTACGCGAATGTCTCGGCGTGCATCAGGCGGTGTTCGATCGCGACATGGAGTAACTGTTCGGGTATCTCCGGCAACCACTCGTCTATCTTCTCGCGGGTACGTTCCTGGTAATGCCGCACCTCGGGGAGACCGGGCCAATCGGTAGGTTGATCCTGCGGCAACTGGCCGGGCGGAGGGTCGATGCCGAAAGCGAAAAGGCGGTCGAACTCCTCGTGGAATGAGGGCAAATCCAGGCAATAACGCGCGATCAGGTTCCAATCGAACGCATCGACGTGGCCGAGGTAGAAAATGATACGATTACGTTCCGCGATAGGGCGCTTATAAAACGAGCCGGGCTGCACCAGACGGAATAGGGAATCCATCCGCTCGCGGGCTTGCTGTAGTGCGCGGCCTGATTCTAATGGGGTCCGCATATACGGCCTTACCAGTGTACAGAACCGTCAACGCTTCTGCTGTGAAATTCCTCTCAGTGCGGCGGCCGGAATGTTGGTTTCTTTTTCGAGTTCCGCTATAACTGTTTTCGCCTCCACGGAACTCATGGATGCCGGGTCGCCATCGCGTACCAGTTGGGAGGCGCGGACGAAGGATTGCTTGGACTCCGATGACTGATTTAAGTTGCGATACACCGTGCCGAGATGGGTAAGATCCGTGATCAGAAGGTAGCGCACGCGGAAATTACGCGGGTCCGCCGACAGCACCTCGGTGCGCGCCGACGCCGCATTTTGGAGAAAGGGAAGCGCGCGCTCCAGGTCGCCGCGGCGCTGCATCAAACCCCCCAGATAGGCGAAATCCAGGGCGAGATCCAGTTTCACTACCGTGTTATTGGGCTCACGCGCCAGGCGCTGCTTGTCGATTGCCAGGGAAGTGGTGAGATGTTCGGCGGCCTTGGGGAAATCGCGCAGCGCGGTGATATAAAAGTACGCCAGGCGCTTCTCGGATTGCGCCAGGAAGCGCCGGGCGTCGGCATTCTCGGGATACTTCGCCGACAGATCGCGAAAATAGGCGATGGATTTCATCCGCGCCGCCAACGCTTCGTCGTTGTGCTTCCCGTCCATCAGGCGCTCGGCGGTGCCGAAATATGCCTGGCCCAGCACCACTCCGGCATCGGAATCGAGCTGGCGGCGCTTGGCCAGATTTTCCAGCAGGGACTCGACACCCCTGGTGGCGGCGAGCCCGCGCTCGTTGGCCGGGTAGGTAGTGGTCAGACCGAGGGTTGCGCGTCCCAGTCCCGTGGCGGCTTTCAGATCGTTAGGCCGTTCCTTGACCACCGGCTCGAACAGGGCGATCGCCTTCTGGAAACTGGCGCGCGCCTCAGGGATTTTACCGAGATTCGATTCAAACGTGACGCCTTGTACGGTGCCGACGCGCAGGTAACCCTCGGCGGCCTCCAGCTTCAAATCGGTGTCGCCGGCGGCTTCGCGCGAAAGGCTATCCAGGTATTGCACGGCGCGCTGCAGCACCAGTTCGCGGGCCGGCGTGGCGCCGGGCAGTGTGGCAATGGCATCGTGGAATTCGAACAGAAACGTACCGGCAAGCTGCCGCAGGTCGTTGAATCGGCGCTGTGCCCGCCGCCCCTGCAGCACGGCGTCGGTGACGGCGGCAGTCATCGCGGCGAAGACGATCACGGCGACGGCCAGCGCGCGTTTATGGCGCGTCGCGAATTTGCGCACGCGATAGCCCGCGCCACCCGCCCGCGCTTCCACCGGCAAGCCTTGCAGGTAGCGCCGAAGGTCGCCGGCCAGATCGGCCGCGTGCTGGTAGCGCCGCGCCGGATCTTTCTCCAGCGCCTTCAGAATGATGTTGTCGAGATCGCCTTGTAACGTCTTAGCGGCCGCGCCTTCCGCCACGCTGCTCGGCTTCGGCGGCACGGTCTCGCAGACTACGCGGGCAAGATCGGGCGGGTGGGACGGCGCCACATAGGGAGGGTGGCCGGAAAGCAGTTCGAAGAGCAAAACGCCGAGTGCGTAGACGTCGCTGGCGGTGGTCAGCGTCTCGCCGCGTACCTGCTCCGGACTGGCTGCCTGAGGAGTCAAGGCGCGCGCGGCCAGCGCCGTCTGCTCGGTGGAGCCGCCCTGTTCCAGCAGTTTGGCGATGCCGAAATCCAATAATTTCGGCGTCCCGGTGCTGTCCACCAGGATGTTGCCCGCTTTCAAATCGCGGTGCAGCACCAGGTTCCGATGCGCGTATTCCACCGCGTCGCAGACCGTCAAGAACATCGCGATGCGCTGCTCGAGGGGAGCGCCGGTGCGCGCGCACCACGCGTTGAGCGCTTCGCCCTCCAGGTATTCCATGACGAAATACGGACGATTGTCGAACATGCCGCCATCCAGCAGGCGGGTGATGTTCGGGTGCTGCAGGCGCGCCAGAATCTGACGTTCGGCGTAGAAGCGCTGCAACACCGCATCGGTATCCATGCCGCGCTTGATTACCTTTACGGCGGCGCGCTGCTCGAACTGGCCGTCATCGCGCTCGGCGAGGTAGACGATCCCCATGCCGCCGCGCCCGACCTCGCGCACGATGCGCCAGGGACCCAGCCGCTCCGGCTCGCGGTCCAGATTGAGGAAGGTACCAAGCTCATCGCCGCTTAGCAGCGTCTCGACGTTCTTGCGCAGGTCGGCGTCGTCCCCGCAAGCGCGTTCGAGAAACGCGGCGCGCTCTTTGCGGTTTAACTCCAGCGCGTCGCCCAATATTTGTTTGATTTGTTCCCAGCGGTCAGGTGTCATGCGGTGGCAGAAAGTTCATGGCGGAGCCAGAGACGGGCTACGTTCCAATCGCGCTTCACAGTGGCCGGAGACAGCTCCATCACGGTGGCGGCCTCTTCAATCGTCAGACCGCCGAAGACGCGCAGTTCCACGATTTTTGCCTGGCGCGGATCGAAGCCCGCAAGCTGCTCCATCGCGTTATTCAGGATCAGAATGTCCACCGTAGTATCGCGCTCCAGGCATGCCAGCGCTGCGTCCAGTGTTACGCGATTGGCATAGCCTTCGCGTTTCTGCGCGGAGCGGTTTTCGGCATGATGCAGCAGCACGCGCCGTATGACCTGCGCGGCAACGCCCAGAAAATGCGCGCGATTCCGCCAGTCGACCTCGCGTTGATTGACCAGGCGCATATAGGCTTCGTGGACCAATTCGGTGGGCTGCAGCGTGTGGTCGGAGCGTTCGCGGCTTAGGTAGATGCGTGCCAGGCGGCGCAGTTCGTCATACACGTCCGGCAGCATTTCGTCCAACGCCGATTTGTCTCCCGCCTGCCACCTTCCCAGCAGGGCTGCAACGTCCGCCATGTATTAATAGTCCCAATTTCCGGACAAATTGTCGCGAAAATCACGCAATTCATATCGGATTAACTATTGAGGGGTGAAACGCAATACCCAATGCGGCGCACTATTGGACACGTCATCGGAGGACCCAAGTGTTAACCAGAATTCCACGTAGAATGCTATTCTCCGCCGCCGTGTTGATTGCCGGGGGCGCTCTGCGCATCCAGCAATCCGCGGCCGCCGGCTCAGGCCTTCAACTGCCAAACCTTTTGCCCATCCCCAATTCTACGGGGCTTGTGGCCACCTTCAGCCAGAGCGCTATCCAACTGGATAACGCTTTCTTTCAGAGCCTCGGCAGCAACGGCCGGTCCTGTGCGTCGTGTCATCAGCCATCCGACGGCTGGGGCATTTCCGCGCAGAATGTCCGCCTGCGATTCTACGCCACCTTGGGCACCGACCCGATATTCCGCACAAATGATGGCGCCAACTGCAACACTTCCGACGTCTCGAACTTCGCGGCCAAACAGCAGGCCTACAGCCTTTTGCTGCGCAAGGGCCTGATCCGCGTGGAACTGCCCGTGCCCGAGGGCGCTGAGTTCGCCGTCACCACCGTGGTCAGTCCCTATGGCTGCGGGAACACGGCCAACGTCTCTGTCTACCGGCGTCCACTGCCCACTGCCGGCCTGCGCTTCCTCAGCACGGTGATGTGGGACGGACGCGAATCGCATGCGGGCAACACCCTGCGCCAGAACCTGATGCAACAGGCGCTCGACGCCACTACCGGCCATGCCCAGGGCTCCGGACTGAGTGCCGCAAATCAGCAGGCCATCGTCGATTTCGAGATGGGGCTTAACACCGCGCAACTGATCGATTTTCGCGCCGGCAAACTCGACGACGATGGCGCCACAGGCGGTCCGCAGAAACTCAGCCAGCAGAATTTCTTCATCGGCATTAATGACCCGCTGGGCGGCAATCCCACGAACGCGCCCTTCGATTCCAGTGCGATGACGATGTTCAATGCGTGGGCCAATGCCCGCGGATGGCAGGCTGAAGCGCGCAAGAGTATCGCACGCGGCGAGGTGTTGTTCAATACCAGGCCGATTGCGATCACCGGAGTCGCGGGGCTGAACGATGCCCTGAATTTGCCGGTGGTCCCCGGCACCTGCACCACCTGCCACGATTCGCCCAACGTGGGCAATCACTCGGTACCGCTGGCGATCAACATCGGCGTCTCAGACGTTTCGCGGCCCGAGAATTCCGACCTGCCTGTGTTCACGCTGATGAATGTGACGACGCACCAGACGGTCACCACGACCGATCCGGGACGTGCGCTGATCACGGGAAAATGGAGCGATATCGGCAAGACCAAAGGCCCCGTGCTGCGCGGACTGGCCAGCCGCGCACCGTATTTTCACAACGGTTCCGCCGCCACCCTGATGGACGCGGTGGAGTTTTACGATACGCGCTTTGCGCTTGGTCTTACCGATCGCGATAAGACCGATCTCGTGAACTTCCTGTCTGTGCTTTGACGAGCGCCGCCGGGCGGTTACTTCACGTCCGGCGGCGGTCCTATGTAAGGTTTGTACCCGTTGAGGCGCATCACTTCGTGGACCGGCTCGACAGCCTCAGGCCGCACATAGAAGAATGCGCCGGTGCGCACCGAACTGAAGACCACGCCGCCGCGATACTCGTCGGCTTCGACGCCGTAATCCACATTCGCGGCGGTGAAGATCTCTTCCAGGCGGAGGGAGTCCTTCAGCCGTTTCCCGATGTAAATCAGCACGGGCTCGGTGTCTTCAAAATACGATGCATCCTGCTTCACTCACACCAGTGTAAACTGAGGACCATATGCTGGGTCGTGCTGCTGTCTGTTGCTTTCTGTGGCTGCTACCTGCGGTGGCAGGGGATTGGAATCCGCGCCTTGCGGCGCAATATCTGGATACTCGCCAGAAGGAATGGTTCGAGTGGCCAACGGCCAACGCCAATGCCAAGCCCTGCATTTCCTGTCACACCGGCATGACGTATTTGCTGGCGCGGCCGGAGTTGCGCCGCGCGCTCGGCGAAGCGTCGCCTACGGCTTATGAAACCGGATTGCTAGCGTCTCTACGTACGCGCGTGGACAAGCGCGAACCACCCGCGGGGCCGGGACTCGGCGTCGAGACCATATTCGCGGCGCGTTTCCTGGGCACGCCCGAAGCCATGGACCGCTTGTGGGCGCTACAGATTAAGGACGGGGCGGGGAAGGGCGCGTGGAACTGGTTCAGCCTCGAACTGGAGCCGTGGGAAGTTTCCGACTCGCGATTCTACGGTGCGGCCGTGGCTGCGATGTCGCTTCGCCCCGCGGATCAGTCGCGGCCGGAAGCGCGCGAGTTGGTTGCGTATCTGCAGCGCGAACAGGCGTCGCAGCCGCTGCACAATCGGCTCATGCTGCTATGGGCGTCGACGCGGTTTGCGGCAATCCTGCAGCCTGCGGATCGCCGCGCCATCATCGAACAGGTGTGGAAGGCGCAGCAGCCCGACGGCAGTTGGACGAACCATGCGCTGGGGCCGTTCGCGCATCACGCAGCGGCGCCCGAGGGCAAGGGAAGCAATGCGTACATGACGGCGTTTGCCACATACGTAATGCAGCAGGCGGGCGGCGACTCGGAGAATCCCAAGCTAGCGCGCGCGGTGGCATGGCTGCGCGGCCATCAGGATGCGGAATCGGGTGCGTGGCTGGCGGTGTCGATGAATAAGGAATTTCCGGCGGGCTCGCAGCAATCGAAATTCATGTCGGATGCCGCGACGGGTTTCGCGGTGCTGGCGCTGCTCGGGAATCAATAACGGCGGAGACCCGTGGGGCAGGTTGTCAACCTGCGGCGGGTTGGTAACCCGCCGAAATCCGATGTAATAACAAAGCAGCAGGCGCCGGTTGACAACCGGCGCGCAGGATACCATCCTGCCCCACAAAGTCTCAGAGACAGATACGTACCACTCGGCGATCGATTTCCGCGCCTGCCGCGTCGAGCGTTTCGCGCGGCATGGTTCGCTGAATTTCTTCGAACAGCTCGCGCTCCTCCCGCCGTATGTGGGACGAAAGCAATTCGCAGAATTCTTCGAGCAGCACCGGCGAAGGGTGGGTGCGAAGGCGCTCCACCAGACCCTCGATTTTGCGATGCTCGGCGATCAACTCGGCGACCAGGGGTGTTGCTCCGCACGCGGGAAACAGAACCTGCTCCTCGATCTCGAAATGATTGAACAGTTCCAACTCGTACCGGTCCACCACTCGCCGCGCCAACTTCGCCAGATTCTGCGCCGACGTGTCCACAGCCAAAGAGCGGCGCGTCATGACGCACAACGCCAGCCCGTTATGGTGCTGGTGCGAGAGCGGAATCAGACTGGCATCGCGAAGCATGCGCCTATTCTATACGCCTATTGCACAATGATG
>JBDTPR010000098.1:0-13776 GCA_039932635.1 Candidatus Solibacter sp. | reverse complement strand
GTGCCGGTCTCAAGCGTAAAGCGCGGCGGCACCGCGGAGCTTCTCAAAGTAATCCTGAAGTACCTCCCCGATGGGCCGCACTACTTCCCCGACGATCATGTGACCGACCAACCGGAGCGCTTCCTGGCCGGCGAACTGATCCGCGAGAAGGTGCTCCGCGCCACCCATCAGGAAGTGCCGCACGCCGTTGCCGTGACCGTCGACAAGTGGCAGGACGGGCCCAAGATGACCACCATCTACGCCACAATTCATTTGGAGCGCGATGGCCAGAAGGCAATCGTGATCGGTCCCGGGGGCGCCATGCTGAAACAGATCGGCACCCTGGCGCGCCAGGAGATGGAGCGCCTGTTTGGCCTTAAGATCTATTTGGACCTCCATGTCCGCGTTCAGCCCAACTGGCGCGAGAACCGCAGCTTTCTGAACGCCATGGACTGGCGTACAATGACCGAAGATGATACATAAACTCCTGGCGTCCTTCGTCGCGCTCTTTCTCCTCCTATCGGCCGGCATGGCGAAGGATCCGGTGAAGGTCACCGACGACACAATCAGCGACGCCGTTCGCGTCAAACTCGCCAGCGATCAACTGGTGGGGACGATGTCCTTTCAGGTGGCCGTGAAGGATGGCGTGGTCACGCTCTCCGGTTCGGTCGAGCAGAAGAATTACAAGTCTCACGCCGAAAAGACGGCGAAGAAAATTAAGGGCGTAAAGCAGGTAGTCAACAATATCGAGATCAAGCCGCGAAGCTCGCGATGACGCACTGGCTGCGGCTTCCCTGCTTCGTGTTGGCGCTGGCGGCAACGGCCGCCGCGCAGGGCTTCGGCGAATTTAAGTTCGAGCGCCTGGCGCAGGGATATCGCTTCACGCAAGGCGTGGCCTGGTCGAAACCGGGCGGCTATCTGGTCTTCAGCGACACTCCTAGCGACCGTTTGATGAAGTGGATTCCCGGCAGCGAAATCACCGTTCTGCGTACCGATGCGAATGCCCCCGCGGGCAACGCCTTTGACGCGCAGGGCAATCTCTACACCTGCGAAACCCGCACCCGCCGCGTCACCCGCACCGACAAGAACAACAAAATCGACGTAATCGCCGAGTCCTTCGAAGGCAAGAAACTGAATGCGCCTTCGCAGATTACCGTCTCCCGCAACGGGCACGTGTACTTCACCGACCCCGCATTCGGCGAGCAGAGCGATCACCGCGAACTCGATTTCCACGGCGTCTATCACATCCCGCCCAAAGGCCCCATGACGCTGGTGGCAAAGTCGCCCACGCGCCCGCGCGGCATCGCCATCTCACCCAATGGGCGCACGCTCTACGTCTCCAACGCCGACGACCATAGCGTGCGCGCATACGATGTGGACCGCAACGGCGACACGTCGAACGAACGCATCTTTGTCTCCAAAATCGAAGGCGCGCCCGCCGGACTCTCCACCGACGAAAAGGGCAACCTGTGGCTGGCCGCCAAAGGCATCGCGGTCTACAGCCCCGAGGGCCAGCGTATCCACTTCATCGACATGCACGACGTGGTGTCGAGCCTGACCTTCGGCGACGCCGATTTCAAGACGCTCTTCCTCGCGGCTCGCGCCATCGTCTTCCGCGCGCGTCCGGACATTCCGTGACCGACGACCGCCGCTACCCCAAGCGACCCATCGTCGGCATCGGCGCGCTCATCTTTCGCCGCGGCCGCATCCTGATGGCGCAGCGCGGCAAAGAGCCGCTCAAGGGCTGGTGGTCACTCCCCGGCGGCGCGCTCGAACTCGGCGAGAGCCTCGATGCCGGCGTGCGCCGCGAAGTGCGCGAAGAGACCGGCCTCGAAGTGCTACCCCTCAAGGTCTTCGAAATTTTCGAGCGCATCATGCGCGACGCGTCCGGCGAGCCCGAGTATCACTACGTGCTCATCGACTACCTCTGCCGCGTCACCGGCGGCACTCTACAGGCCGGCGACGATGCCTGCGCCGTCGCCTGGGTCACTCGCGAGGCGCTCAAGGAACTGCAAATCACCGAAGGCACGCTGGCGGTGATTGAAAAAGCCTTCGATAAACGTCGAAGATAGAAGTGCGGCCGCATATCGGAGCACCCCAGGGCCGGAGCAAATGAAGACAAGCGCTGAAGTATTGGAATTCGAAGCCCTGCGGCAGGTGATCGGCCGCTACATCGGCAGCCCGCTCGGCAAACGCGAGTTGGAAAAGGTTGGCCCCATCGCAGATCGCGCCCAACTCGAGGCCGCGCTCGCCGAGACCGGCGAGGCCATCCTCTATCTGCACACCGCGCAGAACCCGCAGGCGGGCGCACGCGGCGCCGCCCTGCGCATCGAATTCGGCGGCCTCCCCGACGTCGAACAGGCGGTACAGAAACTGCGTATCGAAGGCGCGGGCCTCGAACCCAAGGAAATCTTCGGACTCTTCACGCTGCTCGACGTCGCAGCCGAAGCCAAGAATCACCTCTCCGCCGCCGCCGAGCGCTTTCCCCTACTCGGCAAGCGCGCCTCCGCCATCGGCGAATTCCGCACCCTGCTGCGCGAACTCGACGGCAAGATCCTCCCCGATGGCAGCGTCGCCGATCACGCCAGCGTCGCCCTCAACCGCCTGCGCCGCGATATCGAGCGTCAGAAGAAATCCATCGCCGATTCGCTGGAGCGTTTCCTCAAAGCGCACCGTGAGGAAGGCGTGCTGCAGGAGGAGTTCGTCACCATTCGCAACGAGCGCTTCGTGGTCCCGGTGATCGCCGGCCAGCGCCGCAAGATCGATGGCGTAATCCACGCCGCCAGTTCAAGCGGTCATACCCTCTTCGTGGAACCGCTCGAAACCATCGACCTCAACAACGAGCTGGTCCGCCTCAGCGAAGAGGAGATGCGCGAAGTCCAGCGCGTCCTCATGGAGATGACCAATCGCCTGCGCGCCTACAGCGATTCCATTCGCCAGACGCTGCACACCATCTCCGAACTCGAGCTGGTCTTCGGCAAAGCGCGCTTCGCCAACGATTTCAATTGCGTCATCCCGCGCTTTGGCGACCGCCTGTTTTTGAAGGATGCGCGCCACCCGCTGCTCGCCGACGTGCTGCGCCGCCGCCGCAAATCGCCGGTGCCGATTTCGTTGGAGCTCACGCGCGAACGCCGCACCCTGCTCATCAGCGGACCCAATACCGGCGGCAAAACCGTCACGCTCAAGACCGTCGGATTGCTCAGCCTGATGGCGCAGGCCGCGCTTCCCGTGCCCGCCGAAGCGGCCGAGTTTCCGGTTTTCACCGCGGTGCTCGCCGACATCGGCGATTACCAGTCCATTCAGGAAAACCTCAGCACCTTCTCCGCCCACGTTTCTAACATCCGCGAAATGGCGCTCGATGTGACGCCCGATTCCCTGGTGCTGCTCGACGAACTCGGCGCCGCTACCGATCCCGAGGAAGGCGGCGCACTCGGTGTCGCGCTGGTCGAGCATTTCCGCGCCGCCGGCGCTTATACGCTCGTCTCCACCCACCTGATGGCGCTGAAGATTTACGGCGCGGCGACCGAGGGTGTGGTCAACGGTTCGATGGGCTTCGACGAGGAGACCTTCGAGCCGACGTATCGGCTGCAATTGGGTCTGCCCGGCAAGTCGGCGGGCCTGGAGATCGCCACACGCCTCGGCATGCCCGAGGACATTATGAAGCGCGCCCGCCTCTCCATGAGCGATCGCGAGCGCGACGTCACGCGTTTCCTCAGTGAACTGCATCATCGCATCGAAGAGACGCAGGCGCTGGAAGTGGAACTGCGCGAGAAGATCATTCAGTACGACCGCCGCGAAAAGGAGTTGGCGCACGAATGGGAGAAGCGCGAAACCGCCAAGATCAAGGAACTTGAGCGCCGCACCGATGAGGCGCTGGCAAAATTCGAAGAGCAGGCGCAGGACGCCATCGGCCGCATCGTGCAGGGGGGCGACCGCCGTAAGGCCGACCAGGACGCGGCCCGGCGCGTCGCCAAAACCAAGCGCGAACTGCGCGAAGATTTTCAGACCACGATCCTCTCCACGCAGGACGATTCCCGCCAGGACCGCATACAGCCCCTCACCATTGACGAGGGCTCGCGCCTGCGCCTGAAGAACGTGCGCGAACCTGCGCGCGTGCGCCGCATCCTGGGCAATGGCCGCTTCGAAGTGGAAGTGGGCTTCATGAAGATGCAGGTCACCATCGACGATGTGATCGAGGTGCTGCCCGAAGGCGGCGGGATGAAGCTGCCCAAGAACGTGACCTACAAGCCGGCTCCTGAACTCGCCCCCGTGCATCAGGAGATCAACGTCATCGGCCAGCGCGCCGAAGAAGCCCGCGACGCGATCGACGATTTCCTGGATCGCGCCGTGATGGCCACCGCCAGCCGCGTACGCATCGTGCACGGACACGGTATGGGAATCCTGAAGCGCATGGTCGCGGAGATGCTGGCCAAGCATCCCCACGTCTCACGCTTCTACCCCGCCACCCAGAACGAAGGGGGAGCCGGGGCCACCATAGTCGAACTGCGCGAGTAGCCGCAAGATAAACCGGACATAATCATAAGATGCCGGAAGTCAAACTCACAGCCATCGATAGTAACGCCCTTCCCTGGGAAGAACGTCCCAACGAAAAAATCGGCCGTTCCTTGTTCCGCAAGAACCTCATCATGGATGATGATACCGGCATGGAAGTTCGCCTGGTCCGCTATCCTGCCGGCGCCGTCAATCCGCGGCACACCCATCCCTGCGCTCACGGCATGTATGTCCTGGAGGGAAGGCTCGTCACCCACGACGGCAACTACGGACCGGGACATTTCGTCTGGTTTCCCGAAGGCTCCGTGATGGAACATGGAGCTACGGCCGACGAGGACGTGACGGTCCTCTTCATCACCAACAAGCCCTTCGAAATCCACTACAAGTAACCCGAGAGGAGCGCCGACCGCGATCCTATTGCGAGCGGGGAAGCCCAAGATCCTTACCGCGAGCGCCATTCTGGTGGTCCTCACGACGTTCGTGGACTGGCTGCACGGACCCTTGGGACGCAGTGCGCAACGTGATGCATCAGTGCGCCGGCTGCGGACGCTGGGTCGACCCGGATCGCAATGCCGCGCGAAACCTGTTGCACGCGGCCTTGCCCTTACACCTGAATCGCCGTGAGCAAGCTGTCCGGCGCAGCATCCGCGCCGTCATGCGTGTCCGCCATTAGCACCGCTACCGGGAGAGCATCGAGTACAAGGTCCAGCGCGAGTTCGACGTCCGACGCGCTGAGGCGCGTGCCGGTCAAGATGTTGCGAAATTTCTTTCCCGCCAGACGGGGCGGGAGAGCCAGCGTGGTCCGCAGCCATTCAGCATCCATTTCTCTGCGGGCTGGAAAACGCGCGGTGACGACAAGCAAGGCGCAGCCATCCTCGATTCGGGCATAGGCGCAGATACAGTCGGCCCTCGGACCGGCGCTCAGAATCGGTTCGTAGGCGCCACGCTCGAACAGGTTGGACTGAGCCGCGCGCAGACGAAGAATCCGCGATGTGACGAAGAGCTTAACTGCCCCATCGTGCCAGTGCTCCATCAATTCGCGCATTGATGGCTGCCGTGCGTCCAGGTCGGTCAGCAGGCGTCTCCGTTTCTCGTAATCGACCGGCCGGCGATTATCGGGATCGACGAGGCTCAGGTCCCATAACTCGCTGCCCTGATAAATGTCGGGCACGCCGGGAGCCGTCAGCTTGAGCACCGTCTGAACCAAGCTGTTTTCGATTCCCAGGCGGGCGAGTTGCTGCGCAAACGGCAGAAAGGCGGAGCGAAAGGCGTTCGATTCGCGGAAATCCAGAGCGCCATCGACGAAAGCTATCACGGCCTCTTCGTATTCGAGGTTTGGCGCGGCCCAGTTGGTGCGCACCTTCGCTTCACGCATGAACTTGCGCATGGCTTGCTTTACACGCTCCGAATACTCGCGAAGCACGGTTTCATCCAGGCTGTCGCTTCCCAGCGCTTCGGCAGGCCACGAACCTGCCAGAAGTTGATAGAAGAAATATTCGTCATTGCGATCGGGTGGCGCGGTCGCCTCGATGTCGCCTCGCCGCGCGCGGAGCGCGTGGCTCCACAAACGCACCTGCTTCGCCCATTGCTCGGGGATTTCCGAGAGCACGGCGAGCCTCGCCCGGGCATCTTCGCCGCGCTTGGTATCGTGCGTCGAGGTAGTGAGCATCGAGTCCGGCCAGCGACGGGCCCGCTGGACGACGGCATGATGAAAACTCGCCACTGTCATCCCGAAGCGATCGGGGTAGCCGCCGACTTCATTCAGCGCAACGAACCGGTTGTACCGATAGAAGGCCGTGTCTTCGAGACCTTTCGCCATCACCGGCCCGCTGTACTGTTGCAATTTCATGGCGCAGCGCAAAACTGCATAGCGGCTGAATCCGCTGCGGCCTTTCGCCACCAGGTCGCCCGAGAGCAGCGCTTCGAGAAAATCGAAAACGCTGGAATCGATATAGGTCTCGTTGGCCCGCGCGACTTTCATCGCCCACGTCAAATCGCGCCAATCCTCCGTCGAGGGCGGAGAGGTTTCGTCTATGTAGGTCCGATAGACCGGGAAGCACGCGACGATCTCGCGGATCGCGCGCCGAAGCACGTTCCAAGTGAAATCCGCGGTCTCCGGACGTTCATAGGCAACGCGCGCGGCCTCGCGGGCAAGCACGTTCAGCTCGCCAGACATCTCGTACTTCATGATGCGCAACTTGCAGTCACGAACGATCCCGGCGAACTGCCGGCGCTCGCCGATGAAATCCGCGTACTGCGAGGTGAGGGCAGGCTCAGCGGCGGGATCGATCAGGAGGCCGAGCACCAGATTGAGGAATTCATATCCCGTGGTGCCGTCCACAGGCCAGTCGTCGCGCAAGCTCTCGTGCGACGCAAGAATTTTCTCGACTACGAGGTAAAACGAAGTCCCTCCGGCCGCGCGCAAACTCTTCAAGTAGCCTTTCGGATCGAGGAGACCATCGATGTGATCGATCCGCAACCCATCCAGTTTGCCTTGCTTGAGAAGCCGGAGAACGAGCTCATGCGCATGCTCGAAGACGTCCGGCAACTCCATGCGCAGACCGGCAAGCTCGTTGTTGTCGAAAAAGCGGCGGTAGTTGATATCGTCGCCGGCTACACGAAAGTGGGCCACGCGCCAGTGCTGGTCCTGAATCAGAAGGTGGAGCTCCGACCATTTCTCCTGAGTGCCCGGAGTTCCATTAAAGCGATCCACCGCGCACCGGATGGCTTCGCGCAGTTCCGGGCGTTCGCGCACGGCGGCGGCCAGGCTCTTCTTGAGTTCCCGCGCGCGCCGTAAGATCTGGGGGCGCCACTCGGGGATGGACGCAAACGCGTCGCCGAGGCGCTCCAGTTCCGGAGTGGCGTCGCCGAGGATCCGCCGGTAGTCCGGGGGACAGATAGGAAGCTTGTGGGTGTCGTACGCCCACACGGCAAACGTTCCCTCATCCGCATCGAATTTCAGGTTCAGCTTGCCGTCGTACAACTCCACGCCGTATTGTTTACCCAGCAGGGGCACCAGAATTTTGTTCCTCAGAGAAAACCGGTCCGGCTGCCAGTCGATCTCGAACCATCCGGCAGTGGCGGAGTCGCGGCCCCATTCCAGCACGTCGAGCCAGAGAAGATTATCCGCGCCGCCGACGCCCATGTGATTGGGAACGAAATCCAGAATGCGGCCGAGGCCCTTGGCATTGAGTGTGGCGATCATGTGCTCGAATGAGGCTTCGTCGCCGAGCTCCGGATTCAGACTGTGATGATCGACGATGTCGTAGCCGTGAAGGCTCCCTGGCCTCGCTTTCAGCCATGGCGAAGCGTAGATGTGACTGACGCCGAGTTGCGCGAGATAGCCGGCAATCTCCGCTACGTCATCGAATCCAAAGTCCTTATTGCACTGCAGGCGATAGGTCGCTCGCGGCTTCATACGCTGAAATCTGTCTTGGTCTGGTCGCATTCCAGAACGAAGACAGCCAGCGATCGTGCCCCGACGGGGCATTGGTTGCCGGGCGAACAGAGAATAGGATCGTCGATTTCATCCTTCATCGTATCCACGATCAGCCGCCAATCGCCTCCCCCGTTGCATGCCGGCAGCTGGCACTCGGCATCGTCGGGATATGCGTTGAAGATGAGGAGCAGAGTGGCTTCGTGCCCGCGCTGGCGGATGGCGGAGGCCGGCGCGCGTCCGTCGAGCAACATTCCGAAAAAATGAAGGTCGGGGTTGTGCCAGTCGTCCTCCGCCATCTGCTCGCCGGCCTGGTTGATCCACGTAACGTCGCGGACACCGAGTTCCTCGATGAACTGCCCGTTGAGGAAGACATTCCGCCGCAAAATCGGATACTTGTGGCGGAGTTCAGTTAGTTGACGAACGAATCGCACTTGGGATTGGTTTTCTTCAAGCAGGCTCCAATCGACCCAAGAGATTTCGTTGTCCTGGCAGTAGGCGTTGTTGTTGCCCTGCTGGGTGCGCCCAAACTCATCACCCGCCGTGATCATCGGCGTGCCTTGAGAAAGCAGCAGCGTCGCCAGCATGTTGCGTATTTGCCTTCTGCGCATCTCAACGACCTCGGGTTCGCTGGTCGGCCCTTCGACGCCGCAGTTCCAGGAGTGATTGTCGGAAGTGCCGTCGCGATTGTCCTCGCCATTGGCTTCGTTGTGCTTGTCGTTGTAAGCGACGACGTCGTGGAGCGTGAAACCGTCGTGGGCGGTGATGAAGTTGATACAGGACCATGGCTTTCGGCCGCGACGGTTGAAGAACGCTTCGGAGGCGCAGAGCCGGTCCGCCATGCGCTGGGCGGAGAGTTGACTGCGCCAGAAATCGCGCACGTCATCGCGGAATTTGTCGTTCCACTCGGCCCATCCTGGAGGGAACTCACCTACCTGGTAGCCGCCGGGGCCGCAATCCCAGGGCTCCGCGATGAGTTTGACCGTTCCCAACAGCGGATCCTGGCGGCAGGCTTTCAGGAAGCCACTTTCCTGGTCGAACCCGGTGTTTTCGCGGGCGAGGATGGTACCGAGATCGAAGCGGAAACCATCGACGCGAGTCTGCTGTACCCAGTAGCGCAGGCTGTCGGTGACCATCTGGATGACGCGTGCGTGACTCAGGTTGAAGGTGTTTCCGGTTCCTGTGTCGTTGATGTAATAGCGTTTCTTCTCCGGAATGAGGCGATAGTAGCTGGCATTGTCGATCCCCTTGAACGATAGCGTCGGCCCCAGTTCGTTTCCCTCTGCCGTGTGATTGTAAACGACGTCCAGAATTACTTCCATTCCGGCACTATGGATCGCCCCCACCAGTTCCTTGAATTCGCGCAGGCTATCGAGCGGATTGGCGGCGTAGCAGGGATCGGGTGAAAAGAAGCCGATGGTGTTATAGCCCCAGTAATTCTTGAGTCCCTTTTCCTCGAGGTGCTTGTCGCTGATGAAAGTGTGGACCGGCAGCAGTTCGATCGCCGTAACGCCCAGGGATTTGATGTACTCAAGCACCTGGGGCGTGCCCAGCCCCGCATATGTGCCACGAAGATTCTCCGGGACCGCCGGATGTCGCTGCGTGTATCCGCGCACATGCAATTCATAGAGGATGGTGTTGTCCCAGGGCAATATTTTGGGGGCTCGCGGCCCGGTCCAGTCAAAGCGTGGATCCACGACGGTGCATTTCGGAAGAAACGGCGCGCTATCGCGTTCGTCGAAAGTGAGATCGTCGCCGGATTCCATGGTGTACCCAAACAGGGCCGGGTCCCACTTGAGCCGTCCCACATGTGCCGTGGCATACGGATCGAGCAGCAGTTTGTTCGGATTGAAACGGTGCCCTTCAGCCGGTTCATACGGGCCATGAACCCGATAGCCGTAAGGTGCGCCTGGATGCACGTCAGGGAGGTATCCGTGCCAGACCTCGTCTGTATACTCGGGAAGCGCAATGCGATCGATTTCCTTTTCGGCCGCCTCGTCGAAAACACAAACTTCAATTTTGGTCGCGTGAGCGGAGAACACCCCGAAATTGGTGCCTTTGCCGTCCCATGTGGCGCCGAGCGGATATGGCAAGCCCTCGAGAATCCGGCTCTGCCGAATGGCGGGAAAATCATTCGCAGTAACGGCGGCGGTTGGTCTAGAGGCCCTGGGTTTGACTTTATTAATACTGTTCGTCACATCCCCTCCAAAGCGCGGATCTGCATGCATGCAGAAGACCAAAGAGCGGGGTTGTAAAGGTCCGCACGCTTTCGATTGGGACCGTGGCCACCGTCACGGACGTGCAGATTTCGGATCCATTATCATCAAAGCGTTATGGCAAAAACGGCCCCCTTATCCAACCGGCAACTATCGCCCAGAACCCCCGTCGAACCCAAGATTTCGGACTCCATTCCCACATTCGAGGCGGAGGTAACGCAGCCGTCTCAGGAAGCAATTGCGAAACTGGCCTTCCATTACTGGCTGGAACGTGACGCCAATGAAGGCTCCGCAGAAGAGGACTGGCTCCGCGCGGAAAGGGACCTGTGTGAGTGGAGATCCTCACACGCTAAATTCCCCCATTGACCACGCTTCTTCCCGACGGAGGCGTCCACTGTAGGGTCTGGGCGTCCAAACGTAAACAAGTTCATGTGGTGCTGGAGCATCGTCGCTTCCCGCTTCTGCCGGAGGATGGCGGATATTTCGCTGGACGTATAGACTCCGCCCGGGCGGGTTCGTTGTACAAATTTCAATTGGACGACGAGAGTTATCTTTACCCCGACCCCGAGTCGCGGTTTCAGCCGGAAGGGCCGCATGGGCCATCGCAGGTAATCGATCCCACCTTCCCGTGGACGGACGGCAAGTGGAGGGGACTCGATGCGCGAGGGCAGATCGTTTATGAGCTGCATATCGGCACCTTCACCCCGGAGGGGACTTGGGATGCGGCGCGGAAGCAACTGCCAGAACTCTCCGCTCTTGGAATTACCGTCATCGAACTCATGCCGATCGCTGAATTCAGCGGCGCACGCGGCTGGGGCTACGATGGCGTCGATCTGTTTGCGCCCACGCACCTCTACGGTACTCCAGACGATGCGAAGAACTTCATCAACGATGCTCATTTTCTCGGGCTCGGTGTAATTCTCGATGTGGTTTATAACCATTTCGGGCCCGACGGCAATTACGTGAAAGCCTTCGCCGAGGAGTATTGCACAGCCCGGTACAAGAACGATTGGGGTGAAGCGATCAACTTTTCATCGGGACCCGTGCGGGAGTTCTACCTCGCTAATGCGGCATACTGGATCGAGGAATATCATTTCGACGGACTGCGCCTCGACGCCACGCAGGATGTAAAAGACCCGAGCGAAGAACACATCCTCGGGGCGATTGTGAAGCACGTGCGGAAGGTTGCAGGCGATCGCCAGCTCTATATCGTTGCCGAAAACGAGCCACAGCATTCCTGGATGGTCAAAGGGCCGGAGTGCGGAGGCTACGGCATCGACGCGCTATGGAACGACGACTTCCATCACAGCGCCATGGTGTCAATGACGGGCCGTCGCGAGGCTTACTATACGGACTATCGCGGTTCGTCTCAGGAATTTTTATCCGCCGCGAAATACGGTTACCTGTTCCAGGGGCAGCGCTACAAATGGCAGAAGCAGCGCCGCGGCACGCCCGCACTCGATACGAGTCCATCAAATTTCGTGACCTATCTCGAGAACCACGATCAGGTGGCGAACTCAGGTTGGGGCGAACGCTTAACCGGCCTGACACATCCAGGACTTCATCGTGCGATGAGTGCGGTCCTTATGCTGAGCCCCGGGACGCCAATGCTTTTCCAGGGCCAGGAGTTCGGCTCGACTCGAAAGTTTTTTTACTTCTGCGACCATGGCGATGACCTCGGTGCTCAGGTGCACGCCGGACGGCGCGAATTTTTATCCCAGTTCCACAGTCTGGCCCAGCCCGAAATGCAGGACCGGGTCCAGGATCCTAACGACATCGCGGCGTTCGAACAATCCAAGCTCGATTTTGGCGAGCGCGAAAAGAACGCCAGGATTTACAGCCTCTACAAGGATCTGATCGCTCTTCGCCGCGCCGACGCTGTGCTGCGACGGCCCAAGCCACGCGGCTTCGATGGCGCGATCCTCTCGGGCAACGCATTTCTGCTTCGGTACTTCGATTCCCGGCACGGCGACCGGCTGGCGATTTTCAATCTCGGCGCGGAACTGCATCTCGATCCCGCTCCCGAGCCCTTACTGGCTCCGCCCGAAGGCGCGGTCTGGACCGTTCGCTGGTCCAGCGAAGACCCGAAATACGGCGGCAACGGCACGGCCCCTCCAGATTCTGAAGAGAACTGGCGCGTGCCCGCGTATTCGGCACTGCTGTTGGTACCTCAAGAGGCAACGGAGTAGATCGATGCCAATGCCCTGGCGAAAAATGAATCGCATCGACAGACGTCCCGCGGAAGGCGATCCTCATCTGAACGAGGAATGGCTGGTCACCAATGGGCTGGGAGGTTATGCGTCCGGAACCGTGGTCGGCGGACTCACGCGGCGGTACCACGGCCTTCTCATTGCCGCGCAGCCGAATCCCCTGGGCCGAACTATGACGCTCAACGCACTCTCCGAGCGGATCCGCCTGCCCAATCGAGATGTGTTCTTCACCGGTCCCAATGAGCTAATCGGCGTCGATCCTCCCGGCACCCTGGCACCTTGCGAATTCCGCCTTGAAGGCGGGCTGCCCGTCTGGCGCTATGAGCTCGGCGGATTCGTTCTGGAAAAACGCATCTTCATGGTTTACCGCCAGAACACCGTGCACGTGAAATATCGGCTCATCTCCGGCCCCGGGCCGATTCGGCTCGCGCTGCGGCCCGGAGTTCATTTTCGATCGCATGATGCGCCAGTGAACACGCCCCTGGCGAAGAAATACGTGGTGACCATTACCGGCGACCGCTACGAAATTTGCGCCAGCGATACCGCCTTCCCGGCTCTACGCATGTACTGCGTTCCGGAAGTTCCGTTTACAGCGGACAGGAAGGAGATCGAAGACATTCTCTTCCGCACCGAGCAGACCCGCGGCTATGAATCCCAAGGTTCCATGTGGAGTCCGGGCTACTTTCGTTGCGATCTCAAACCGGGCGATGACTTCACCTTCGTCGGTACCACGGAGAACTGGGAAATTCAGAAGGCGCTCACACCGCCGGCGGCAGCCGAAGCGGAACTCGCCCGGCGTGAAACTCTGCTCGCGGTGGCCCATCGCGCACACAATGCCTTCGAATCGGAGTTGACACTGGCTGCGGATCAATTTCTGATTCTGCCGTCCGGTCGTACCGAAGACGCCGCTCGTGCCCATGCCGCGGGAGAAGAATTGCGAACCGTCATTGCGGGCTACCACTGGTTCACCGACTGGGGCCGCGACACCATGATCAGTCTCGAAGGCCTTACGCTTGCGACCGGCCGGATATCCGAAGCAGGCTGGATACTCCGGACGTTCGCGCAGCACATCAAGGACGGCCTGATTCCCAACATGTTTCCCGAAGGCAGCCAGGAAGGCCTGTATCATACTGCCGATGCGACGCTGTGGTTCTTTCACGCAGTGTCGCGGTACCTCGCGGCGTCGGACGACCGCATCACGCTGCGTTTGCTGATTCCGAAATTGATCGACATCGTCGAGTGCCATCTGGCAGGTACCAGGTTCGGCATTCGCGTCGATCCCGCCGATAGTTTGCTCACACAGGGCCAGGACGGCTATCAGCTCACGTGGATGGACGCAAAGGTGGGAGACTGGGTAGTGACTCCGCGCCGGGGAAAGGCCGTCGAGATCAATGCTCTCTGGTACAACGCCCTACGGCTGTTG